>CBFHHD010000001.1:0-43080 GCA_965655605.1 Candidatus Pelagibacteraceae bacterium
GAGATTAAAAAAAGTAGCAGATGAATTAAAATTATTTAGGTGTCATACAATCATGAACTGTACAAATGCATGTCCCAAGGGATTAAATCCAGCTAAAGCTATTGGATCAATTAAGAAGATGCTAGTTACTGAGAAACTTTCTCAATAAAAATTAAAATATGAAAAATTTATACCATTTTGTGGGTGGTAAAGAATTCCAGGGTGAGAGCAAAAGACAGAGTGATGTTTTTAATCCTGCAACTGGCGAAGTACAATCTAAAGTAAATTTAGCATCTAAAAATGATGTCAATAAAGCTGTAGAGATTGCAAAAGATGCCTTTAATGATTGGGCAGCAACTCCACCTTTAACAAGAGCAAGAATTCTATTTAAATTTAAAGAGCTTATTGAAAAAAACACAGATGAATTAACTAAAATAATTGTATCTGAGCACGGTAAGGTCTACGATGACGCAAAAGGTTCACTGACGCGTGGACTTGAGGTTGTTGAATTTGCTTGTGGTATACCAAATCTTTTAAAAGGTGACTTTACCGAAAACGTAGGAAGGGATGTCGATAGCTGGTCTATAAGACAGCCTTTAGGAGTATGTGCAGGTATCACACCATTTAACTTTCCAGCAATGGTTCCGATGTGGATGTTCCCTGTTGCGATAGCTTGTGGGAATACATTTGTATTGAAGCCATCAGAAAAAGATCCAAGTTGTGCATTAATGTTAGCAAAATTATTAAAAGAAGCCGGACTTCCAGACGGAGTTTTTAATGTTGTAAATGGAGATAAAGAGTCAGTAGATGCTTTATTAGAAAATCCAGATGTAAGTGCAATAAGTTTTGTTGGATCTACAGGAATTGCTAAATATATTTATGAAAATGCTGCTAAATATGAAAAGCGAGTTCAAGCTTTAGGTGGTGCTAAAAATCACTGTGTTGTAATGCCAGACTCTGACTTAGATCAAGCTGTCAATGGTTTAATGGGAGCTGCTTATGGATCAGCTGGCGAAAGATGTATGGCTCAATCTGTTGCAGTTGCCGTCGGAAATATAGGAGATGAGTTGGTTAAAAGATTATCACAAAAGGTAGAGGCATTAAAAGTAGGACCTGGAATGGACACCACATCTGAAATGGGCCCGTTAGTTACCAAAGAACATTTAGACAAAG
Organism: Candidatus Pelagibacteraceae bacterium; assembly: GCA_965655605.1. GTDB lineage: Bacteria > Pseudomonadota > Alphaproteobacteria > Pelagibacterales > Pelagibacteraceae > HIMB114. The sequence goes on from CBFHHD010000001.1 coordinate 1,153, forward strand.
TTAGAGGCTATGTAGACATAGGAGTTGAAGAGGGAGCTAAATTAGTTGTTGATGGAAGAAATTTAAAATTACAAGGATACGAAAATGGTTTTTACATTGGCGGTTGCTTGTTTGATCATGTCACAGAAAATATGAGAATTTATAAAGAGGAAATTTTTGGCCCAGTCTTATCAGTTGTTAGGGTGAAAGATTTCAAATCAGCAGTTGAGCTAGTTAACAATCATGAATATGGTAATGGTACCTCTATTTTTACAAGAGACGGTGATTCTGCGAGAACGTTTACAAGTAAAATTCAAGTCGGCATGGTCGGTGTAAATATTCCAATTCCTGTACCAATGGCATTTCATAGTTTTGGGGGATGGAAAAGATCTTTATTTGGAGATCAACATATGCACGGTCCAGAAGGTGTGAGGTTTTACACTAAATTGAAAACAGTTACATCAAGATGGCCCTCTGGAATTAAAGATAATCCAGAGTTTACAATGCCAACGATGAAATAATTTTTATTATTTTACAAATTTTAAAAAAACTGATTAATCATTATTTATGCAAATTAAAAGAGTAGGTTTTGTTGGTTGGAGAGGTATGGTTGGTTCTGTCCTTGTTCAAAGGATGAGAGAAGAAAAAGACTTTGATGATATTGAAGAGCCAGTTTTTTTATCAACTTCTCAAATTAATCAACCTGGCCCAGATTTAGGCAAAGGATCAGCTCCATTAGCTGACGCTACAGATATTAATTTTTTAAATAGTTTGGATGTAATTATTACTTGCCAAGGAAGTGAGTACACAAATAAAGTTTATAAAAAATTAAGACAATTTGGATGGAAAGGATATTGGATTGATGCAGCCTCATCTCTAAGAAAAAATGATGAAAGCACAATAGTATTAGATCCAATTAATTTCGAGGTAATTAAAAAATCATTGTCGGAAAATAAAAAAGATTTCATCGGAGGCAATTGTACAATTAGTTGTATGCTAATGGGAATTGGAGGGTTATTTAAAAATAACTTAATAGAGTGGATGACATCAATGACATATCAAGCTGCATCTGGTGGAGGGGCGCAGCATATGAGAGAGTTAATAAACCAAATGGGCGCGTTGTATAAAAGTTCAAAAAATCTTATGGATGACCCCGCATCTTCAATATTAGATATTGATAAACAAATAGCATTAGAGATGAATTCAAAAAAATTTCCAATTGATAATTTTTCAGTACCTCTCGCTGGAAGTTTAGTACCATGGATTGATAGCACTGTAGAGCATGGTCAATCAAAAGAGGAGTGGAAAGCGAATTTTGAAACAAATAAAATTTTGGGTAATACGAAAAATATTCCTATCGACGGTACGTGTGTAAGAGTGGGAGCTATGAGATCACATAGTCAAGCTTTAACGATAAAATTAAATAAGGATATTCCAATTGATGAAATCGAAAATATTATTAGTGAGACGAGTGAATGGACAAAGCTTATTACTAATGAACAAAAGGCAACTATTAATGAATTAAGTCCAGCTCATGTAACTGGTAGTTTAAACGTTGCTGTAGGAAGAGTCCGAAAAATGAATATTGGTAATCAATTTTTAAATGTTTTTACCGTTGGCGATCAGTTATTATGGGGTGCTGCTGAACCGTTAAGAAGAATGCTTAAAATTGTAATGCAAGGCAAGTAAATCAACCTGTAGTATGTCTTTTTATATATGGTGCATCAATTTGGACTATAAAATCAACTAATTATTTACTGTATAGGAAGTCACCATGACTAAAATTTCTTTAATTGGAGCAGGCCAAATTGGCGGAACGTTAGCACACTTAATTGGACTTAAAGAATTAGCAAACGAAGTAGTTTTGTTTGATGTTGCTGAGGGCGTTGCAAAAGGAAAAGCATTAGATATTGCGCAATCATCTGCAGTAGATGGATTTGACGTAAATTTTAAAGGTACAAGTAATTATGAAGATACCAAAGACTCTGACGTAATTATTATAACAGCCGGCATACCAAGGAAACCCGGAATGACAAGAGATGATCTTCTAGGAACAAATTTAAAAATTATTAAACAAGTTGGAGAAGGTATAGCTAAGTCTTCACCAAATGCGTTTGTAATTTGTATTACCAATCCTTTAGATGTTATTGTTATGGCTCTTCAAAAATATTCTGGATTACCAAAAAATAAGGTTGTAGGAATGGCGGGTGTTTTAGATACATCAAGATTTAAACTTTTTTTATGTAAGGAATTAAACGTTCCTATTAAAGATATTGATTCATTTGTTCTTGGTGGGCACGGAGATACAATGGTACCAGTTCCAAATAGAACAACAGTTGGTGGCAAAAAACTAACTGACTTTATAAATGAAGGTAAAATTTCAAGTGAAAAGCTAGATGCAATCATTGATAGAACTAGAAAAGGTGGCGCAGAAATAGTAAAGCATTTAGGTAACGGCTCAGCTTTTTATGCTCCTGCAGCCTCAGCTATTGATATGACAGAATCTTACCTTAAGAATAAGAAAAAAACATTACCATGTGCAGTTTATCTAAATGGTGAATATGGTGTGAATGATTTATACGTTGGTGTACCAGCTATAATAGGTTCAAACGGTATAGAAAAAGTTGTGGAATTAGAATTAGACTCTGATGAAAAAAAACATTTTGATGTATCAATAGATGCGGTCAATGAATTATTAGATGCAGCAAAAAATATTGATCCTTCTTTAAAATAATAATGAATATTCACGAACACCAAGCTAAAGCAATTCTTAAAAAATTTGGAGCCCCAGTCCCTAATGGGTGCGCAGTACATTCTATGGATGAGCTTAAATCTGCAGCTCAAAAAATCTCTACTAATAAGATTGTTCTAAAAGCACAAATTCATGCTGGAGGAAGAGGAAAAGCTGGAGGTGTAAAAATAGTTAATAATTTTGATGAACTTCAAAAAGAGGCAAATGAGCTTTTTGGTAAAGTTTTAGTTACCCATCAAACTGGTCCCCAGGGCAAAGAGGTTAAAAGACTTTACTTAGAAGATGCTTCTGAGATTAGTAAAGAGTTTTATTTATCTTGTTTAGTAGATAGAGCTAGTTCAAAAATTGCTTTTATCTCTAGTGCCGAGGGAGGCATGGATATCGAAGAAGTTGCTGAAAAATCACCTGAAAAAATTATTACAACTAGAGTAGGTCTAGTTGGGACAGTGAAAGATGATGATGTATTAAATATATTAAAACCATTTAATTTGTCTGGCCAAGCATTAGAAGATGGTAAAAAGATTGTTCAATCAATTTATCAAGCATTAACTAAAACAGATGCAAATTTAATTGAAGTTAATCCATTAATACTAACTAAAGATGAAAAGGTTATTTGTTTGGATGCTAAAATTAACTTTGATGGCAATGCTTTGTTCAGGCACCCAGATATATTGGAGTTAAGAGATTTAAGCGAAGAAGATCCAATGGAAATTGAGGCTAGTAAACATGATCTAGCTTACATAAAATTAAACGGCGAGATTGGCTGCATGGTAAATGGTGCGGGATTAGCGATGGCAACTATGGATATAATCAATTTGTATGGTTCAGAGCCAGCAAATTTTTTGGACGTTGGCGGCGGAGCCTCTAAAGAAAAGGTAACAGCTGCATTCAAAATTATTTTATCTGATCAGAATGTTAAAGGAATCCTGATTAATATATTTGGTGGAATTATGAGATGTGATGTAATCGCAGAAGGGGTAATTGCAGCTGCAAAAGAGACAGATTTAAACGTACCATTGGTTGTTAGATTGGCTGGAACCAACTTTGAAAAAGGAAAAGAAATATTAAGCAAATCAGGGTTAAAGATAATTCCTGCTGATAATTTAAACGAAGCCGCTAAAAAAATAGTCGAGGCAATTAAATAATGTCAGTCTTGGTTAATAAAAATACAAAACTAATTTGCCAAGGTTTCACAGGAGCGAACGGAACTTTTCATTCTGAGCAAGCCCTATTATATGGGACAAATTTAGTTGGAGGTGTTACTCCAAAAAAAGGAGGTCAAGTTCACCTAGGAAAACCAGTGTTTAATACTGTTAAAGAAGCTGTAAGTGAAACGGGTGCAAATGCTACGATGATTTATGTACCTGCAAAATTTGCCGCTTCGGCAATTGAAGAAGCAATAGATGCAGGAATCTTACTTATTGTTTGTATCACAGAAGGAATCCCAATCCTTGATATGATCAAAGTAAAAGAAAAGTTACAAGCATCTGAGTCCAGATTAATTGGACCAAATTGCCCAGGTATCATAACTCCTGATGAGTGTAAGATAGGTATTATGCCAGGACACATTCATAAAAAAGGAAGCGTTGGTATAGTGTCGAGATCAGGTACATTAACCTATGAAGCTGTTGCTCAAACAAGCGCAGAAGGTTTGGGACAATCTACATGTATCGGCATAGGAGGCGACCCCGTAAATGGAACAAACTTTATTGATTGTTTGGATTTATTTTTACAAGATGATGAAACAGAATCTATTATTATGATTGGTGAAATTGGAGGTTCTGCTGAAGAGGAAGCCGCAGAATTTTTAAAAAATAATCCAATTAAAAAGCCAACAGTAGGGTTCATAGCAGGGATCACCGCTCCTCCAGGTAGAACAATGGGCCATGCCGGAGCCATCGTTGCTGGTGGAAAAGGTGGTGCAAAAGATAAGATTAAAAAAATGAAAGAATGCGGAATTACAGTCACAGACTCTCCTGCAGATATAGGAAAAACATTGAAATCCGTGTTAAAGAGTTGATATAATATCTTTAATAAATGTCGGCATCAAAAAACAAAATTTTTGAAACAACATCATTTCTAAGTAAATCGAATTCTTCGTATATTGAACAAATGTATGAAAAATACTGTAACGATCCAAATGCCATTCCAAATTCATGGAGAGAATATTTTGAAGGTTTGGGTGAGAATATTCAAATTGTTAAAAAAGATATTTCCAAAGCCTCGTGGGAGCCGCAAAATATTAAATCTAGTTCAGAAATAGATCCAGATATCTACGAAAAATTTATTCCAAAAAATATTTCATATGCCGTCGAGCAGAAGATAAAGAAAGAAAAACCTAACATTTCATCAGATGAAATAGAGCAAAGTACTAAAGATTCAGTAAGAGCAATTATGATGATTAGGGCCTACAGAATTAGAGGTCATTTAAATGCTGACTTAGATCCTTTAGGTTTAATTGAAAAAGAAAATACTCCAGAGTTGCTTCCAGAGACATATGGATTTTCTCAAATTGACATGGATAAGAAAATCTTTTTAGATGAAGTCTTGGGTTTGAAATATGGAACCTTGAGAGAAATTTTAGATATTCTAAAAAGAACATATTGTTCAAGTATTGGTGTTGAATTTATGCATATGACAGATCCAAATGAGAAAAGTTGGATACAAGAACGAATTGAAGGAAAAGATAAGGAGATAAAATTTACAGAACGTGGAAAAAAAGCAATTTTAAATAAACTTATAGAGTCAGATGGTTTTGAAAAATATTTAGCAAAAAAATATGTAGGCACAAAAAGATTTGGTCTTGATGGTTGCGAGTCTCTTATTCCTGCAATGGAACAAATAATTAAAAGAGGTGGAGCTTTAGGATGTAAAGAGGTGAAAATTGGAATGCCACATAGAGGCAGGTTGAATATACTTACAAATGTAATTCAAAAACCACTTAAAAAAGTTTTCAAAGAATTTGCAGGTGACCCAGGTATCGCAAGTGGTGGCGTTTCAGGAGATGTAAAATATCATCTAGGAGCATCAGCAAATAGAGAGTTTGATGGCAATCTTGTTCATGTGAGTTTAACAGCAAATCCATCACATTTAGAAGCAGTGAACCCAGTAGTTTTAGGTCAAGTTAGGGCTAAACAAGACTTTCACAAGGATGTCAAAAGAGACAAAGTTATTCCAATATTGTTACATGGAGACGCTGCATTTGCAGGACAAGGAATTGTTGCAGAATGCTTTGCTATGTCAGGTCTTAAAGGTCATAATATTGGCGGAACCATTCATCTAATCGTTAACAATCAAATCGGATTTACAACGCAACCAGAGTTTTCAAGATCCTCACCTTACCCATCAGAGGTAGCTAAAATGGTGCAGGCGCCAATCTTTCATGTTAACGGAGATGATCCTGAGGCAGTTACATATTGTGCAAAAGTTGCTACTGAGTATAGGCAAAAGTTTAAGAGAGATATTGTAATTGATATTTTTTGTTACAGAAAATTTGGACACAACGAGGGAGATGAGCCATCTTTCACTCAGCCTCTTATGTATAAGAAAATTAAAGAGCAAGATTCAACATTACAAATATATTCTGAAAAATTGATAAGAGAAGGTGTTTTATCAAGCGAAGATTTTGATAGAGAAAAGCAAGACTACCAAAATAGATTAGACCAAGAGTTTGAATCATCTAAAACTTATATTTCAAATGAGTTAGATTGGTTTACAGGTGTATGGTCTAAATTTACAACCGAAACTGGCCACGATAGAAGAGGCGTGACAGGTATTGAGAGCGACGAAATTCAAAGTTTAGGTAAAAAACTAACAACTATTCCAGATGGATTTAATCCTCATAAAACAATATCTAGAATTTATGAAGCTAGATCAAAAATGTTTACTACAGGTAAAGAGTTTGATTGGGCTATGGCAGAAACACTTGCTTTTGCGAGCTTAGCAAATGAAGGGTATCCAATTAGGTTGGTAGGACAAGATTCTGTCAGAGGAACATTTAGCCAAAGACACGCAGCAATTAATGATCAAGTTACGGGAGATAGATATTATCCATTAAAACATTTATCCAAAGGACAAGGTAAAGTTGAATTGATAGATAGCCTCTTATCAGAAATGGGTGTCTTAGGTTTTGAATATGGATTTTCTTTAACTGATCCAGATGCTTTAGTATTATGGGAGGCGCAGTTTGGAGACTTTGCAAATGGTGCACAGGTAATTTTTGACCAATTTATAAGTTCAGGAGAGAAAAAATGGACAAGGGCAAGTGGTTTAGTTTTATTATTGCCTCATGGTTATGAAGGTCAAGGACCCGAACACTCTTCTGCACGAATAGAAAGATACCTCCAGGCCTGCGCCCAAGAAAACATCCAAATTGTAAATTGTACAACACCTGCAAATTACTTTCATGCATTAAGGAGACAAATACACCGTCCATTTAGAAAGCCTTTAGTAATCTTCACTCCAAAATCTTTGTTAAGACACAAAAGGTGTATTTCTGAAATAGAGGATTTTACAAAAGAAAATTCATTTCATAGAGTTTTATCAGATAGAGCTGAATATCCTGAGTATAATTTAATTCCATTGGCTCAAGATGACCAAATAGAAAGAGTCATTTTATGTAGTGGAAAAATATATTATGATCTAGTTGACGAAAGAGAAAAACTAAATGCAAATAAAGTTCAAATTGTAAGACTAGAGCAGTTATATCCTTTTCCTGTAAAAACTTTAGTTAGGCATTTAAATAGATTTAAGAATGCTAAAAAATTTGTATGGTGCCAAGAAGAACCACAAAATATGGGTCCGTGGAATCACGTAGAAAGATATATAAATAAAACTTTAGAGCTTATTAAAACCAGTTGTAAAAATGTTATATATACTGGTAGATCGCCATCTGCATCGCCTGCAACAGGGTTTATGAAAAAACATCTTGCCCAACAACAAGAAATTGTTAAAAAAGCTATTACAATTTAATGAGCACACCAATATTAGTTCCAGCATTAGGAGAGTCCGTCACTGAGGCAACAGTTGCTAAATGGATAAAAAAAGCTGGCGAACATGTTAATGAAGATGAGCCTATCGTTGAGCTAGAAACAGATAAAGTTAGTGTAGAGGTTACCTCCCCACAAACTGGAGTATTATCAGAAATTACAATTAATGAAGGAGAAACTGTTGAGGTTGGATCTAAGTTGGGAGTAATAGCAAAGGGTGACGCTGTACAAAAAGAACCAGAGCTCACAAAAGAAACTAAGATAGAAAAAGAAGCTATTAAAGAAGAGCCAACTAAAGAGATAAAAAAAGATATTCAAGAAGATAAAGTAGTTCAATTAAATGTAGAAAAAAAGCCAGAGCCATCGCCAGCTGCAAAAAGAGTCATTGAGGAAAATAAAATTGATATTACAAATATTCAAGGAAGTGGCAGACGTGGGCAAATTCTAAAAAGTGATTTGATTGGATTGATGGGTATTAATCCTGGAATAGACAAAAAATTTCAAGAAAAAGGTCCTGAGGAAAGAGTAAAAATGTCTCGTCTGAGATCTACAATCGCAAAAAGATTAAAAGAAGCTCAAAATACAGCGGCAATGTTAACTACCTTCAATGAGATAGATATGACAATGATTATGCAAATTAGAAAAGATAATAAAGAAGAGTTTGAAAAAATGTATGGAGTAAAACTTGGTTTTATGTCTTTTTTTGTCAAGGCTTGTGTTAATGCACTTCAAACTTTTCCCAATGTAAATGCAGAAATTCAAGGCGAAGAGATAGTTTATAAAAATTACTATAATATTGGCGTTGCTGTAGGAACCGATAAAGGGTTAGTGGTTCCAGTAGTTAGAGGTGCGGATCAAATGTCCTTTGCCGATATTGAAAAAGAAATTATCACTCTAGGTGGAAAAGCAAGAGACGGACAGTTAACTATTGACGAATTACAAGGTGGAACATTTACATTAACAAATGGTGGCATTTATGGTTCTATGCTTTCAACACCTATTCTTAACCCTCCTCAGTCCGGAGTATTAGGAATGCATAATATTGTTCAAAGAGCAGTTGTGATTAATGGTAAAATTGAGATTAGGCCGATAATGTATTTAGCTTTATCATATGATCATAGAATTATTGACGGTAAGGAAGCAGTGTCTTTCTTGGTGAGAGTAAAAGAAATACTAGAAGATCCTAGAAGGTTATTTTTAGATTTATAATGGAAGATTTTGACGTTATAGTTATTGGAGGCGGCCCAGGTGGTTATGTATGTTCAATAAGAGCTGCGCAATTAGGTCTTAAAACAGCTTGCATTGAATCAAGAGGTTCTCTTGGTGGAACTTGTTTAAATGTTGGATGCATTCCATCAAAATCATTACTCCATTCAGCAGAAATGTATCACAAAGCTAATAAGGAGTTTGATAAAATTGGGATAAATACCGGAGGACTATCATTGGACATTTCTAAAATGATGAGTCATAAATTAAAAACAGTTGATGGTTTGACAAAAGGAATAGAGTTTTTATTTAAAAAAAATAAAGTTACTTATATTAAAGGACATGGAAGCTTGGCTTCTAAAGGCTCAGTTAATATTAAAAATTTAGATGGATCAGATAGTAAAATCAATGGCAAGCATATAATAATTGCAACTGGTTCTTCAGTAGTAACCTTGCCTAATATTAAAATTGATGAACAGACAATCGTTTCATCTACAGGAGGCCTATCTTTAGAAAAAGTTCCAAAAAAAATGATTGTAATTGGTGGAGGTGTGATTGGCTTAGAGCTTGGATCAGTATGGATGAAGCTGGGAGCAGAAGTTGAAGTAATTGAATACATGGACCATATTTTAACTGGTATGGATAAAGAGGTATCTGATACTTTTCATAAAATCCTTAAAAGACAGGGTATGAAATTTAATCTTTCAGCCAAGGTAAATTCAGTAGAAAATAAGTCAGGAAAAGCAGTTGTTGAATTTGAAAAAGATGGAAACAGCAATGCAATGGAAGCTGATGTTGTTTTAGTATCGGTTGGAAGAAAACCAAATACAGAAGGGTTAAAATTGGATCAAGCGGGGATTGAAACTGACGAAAGAGGACGAGTAAAAATTGATAAGCATTTTAAAACAAATATCGAGGGCGTTTATGCCATTGGGGATGTAGTAACTGGACCAATGTTAGCTCATAAAGCAGAAGAAGAAGGAATTGCTGTTGCCGAGATGATTTCGGGTAAATTTGGGCATGTAAATTATAATGTTATACCAAACGTTGTATATACACATCCTGAAGTTGCGTCTGTTGGAAAAACAGAAGAGGATTTGAAAAAAGATTCTATTGAATATAATGCAGGCAAGTTCCCATTTATGGCAAATTCCAAAGCCAAGGTTAATGACGTAGCAGAAGGTTTTGTGAAAATTTTAGCTGACAAAAAAACTGATAAAATTTTAGGTGTACATATAGTTGGACCAGATGCTGGAAACTTAATTGCAGAGTTATCCTTGGCCATGGAGTTTGGTGCAAGTTCTGAGGATGTAGCAAGAACTTGTCATGCACACCCAACTTTAACTGAGGCGGTAAAAGAAGCGGCCTTGGCAGTGGATAAAAGACCAATACATATGTAGCTCGGCGCTATAATATTTTTTGGTTAGATTTTTGCCAATCATCTAAGAATAATTTTAAACCTTTGTCGGTTAAATCATGCATGTAAAGTTTATGAAAAACTTTTGGTGGGATTGTGGAAATATCAGAACCAGCTAATGCAACTGCTTTTATATGTTCTACATTTCTAACAGAAGCTGATAAAATTTCCGTTTTAATATTCTTATAGTTGTTAAATACTTTTCTTATATCTTTAATTAATTGGACACCATCTTCACCAATATCATCCAATCTACCTATAAAAGGAGAGACATATGTTGCACCTGCTTTAGCTGCAAGAAGTGCCTGAGATACTGAAAAACATAATGTGACATTTGTTTTTATTTTCTTCTTAGTTAGTGACGAGCAAGCTTTTAACCCGTCAAAAGTTAACGGTAGTTTTATCACAATGTTTTTTGCAATTTTTTTTAAGATCTGTGCCTCTTTTAGCATACCCGTTACATCAGTAGCTGTTACCTCAGCACTTACCGGGCCCTTAACTTCTTTACAAATTTCTTTCAAAATAACTTTAATATTTTTACCTTGTTTAGCGATTAAAGATGGGTTTGTAGTAATTCCATCCACTAATCCTGTCTTATTAATATCTTTGATTTCTTTAATATCAGAAGAGTCTATGTATATTTTCATAATTAAATAATAATTTAAAAGCTAATTTTTAATATGCTAGTTGATGTTTTATTACCACTAAATTTTTACCAACTATTTACATATAGTACTAGTGAGACTTTAGAAGCGGGAGATGTTGTAAGAGTATCTTTTAAAAATAAAGAAATAATTGGTGTAGTTTGGGTAGCGAATACAAAAGTAAATAATAAAAACATTAAGTTAAAAGAAGTAATTGAAAAAATATCATTTCCATCACTCTCAAAAAACAACCTCTATTTTATTGATCAATTAGCAAATTATAATTTGATAAATCGCGGTCTAATTTTAAATTTATTTTTATACAAAAATGGATTTAAGAGTTTGGAAAAAGGCTTAAGAAAAATAAATAATTTTAAAAAATATTCTCCAGTTACACATCAGAAAAAAAAACTTAATAGTGAACAAAAAATAATTTATGAAAAAATTAAGAAAAAAATAAATTTTAATTTATATTCCACAAGTTTAATACAGGGTGTCCCAGGTTCAGGAAAAACTCATATTTATTTTGAACTAATATCTGATGCATTAAACAAGGGTTACCAAGTTTTAGTAATGTTACCAGAAAAAGGGTTGAGTGAACAGATAGCTAAAAGATTTGAAGATTTTTTTAAATGCAAAGCTGCAATATGGCATTCAGGTATAAAAGATAAATATAAAAAAGAAATATGGAAAGGAATTTTTAAAAATGAAATTAAATTAATACTTGGTGCAAGATCAGCAATGTTTTTGCCTTATCAAAACTTAAAATTAATTATTATTGATGAAGAGCATGATAGTTCTTACAAGCAAGAAGAGGGTGTTGTGTTCAATGCGCGTGATATGTCAATTCTCAGAGCTTCTATTGAGAAATTTCCAATTTTTTTAGTGAGTGCAACACCATCAGTAGAGACATATTATAATTGTAAAGTTAAAAAATATAGTCACTTCAATTTGTCCCAAAGATACAATGAGTCAAAAATGCCTGAAGTAAGAACGGTTAAATTAAAAAAAGAAAATATTAGTAGTAATAATTTTATATCTTCAGAAATTGAGGAGGAAATAAAAAATTATTTAAAATCAGGTGATCAAGTTTTATTTTTTTTAAATCGTAGAGGCCATTCAACTTTTGTATTTTGTTATAAATGCATGAAAAGATTAGAATGTCCAAAATGTTCAGTGGGTCTAGTTTACCATAAGAAAAATAATTTTGCCTTATGTCATTATTGTAATCATACAACTAAACTTAATAGAAAATGTAAAGATGAACAAAAATGCGAATTTAAATTTTACGGTATAGGTTTAGAAAAAATATTTGAGGAAGTGAAAATAAAATTTAAAGGGGTAAAATCTGATATTTTATCAAGTGACTTAACAGACTATGAAAAATTTTCTGAACAATTAAAAAATATAGAAAATAATTATACTAAAATTATTGTAGCAACACAGATTGTAGCTAAAGGTTTTAATTTTAAAAATTTAAACTTAATCGTCGCAGTTAACTGTGATAGTAATTTTTTAGGCAATGACATTAGAGCTAGTGAAAAAAATTTTCAATTACTCTATCAATTATCAGGAAGGGCCGGAAGGTTTAACAAGGACTCCAAAATTTTTCTCCAAACATTTGATGATAAAAATAAAATATTTGACTCTTTAAAAAATTTTGATGTAGATAATTTTTATGAAAATGAGATATCATTTAGGAAAAAAGCGTCATTACCTCCATTTAATAAATTCATCTCAATAGTTATTTCAGGAAAAAATTCTTTTAGTATTGAAAAATTTGCAATTGAGTTAAAGCAAAAATTGCCTGCAAATGAAATGATAAAAATATATGGACCTGTAAGTGCTGCGATTTCAAAAATTAGGTCAGATTTCAGAGTTAGATTATTGATAAAATACAATCCGAAAGTTACACCTCAATCTCAAATTCAAAAAACTCTAAATTCCACGAAAATACCTAAATATATAAAACTTTTAGTTGATGTTGATCCTCAGAATTTTGCTTAATGATGACATCTTGTCCATGATATCAGCTTGATATGATCAGGTTCGAATGGTAATTACACGGCAAATAAAGGATAGTTTTGAGCCAAAATAACCAAAATTTTTCAGACGCAGCAGGAAGATATGCCCTATCTCTATTTGAAATAGGTAATGAAAATAAAATACTTAATCAGATTGAAGATAATATCAATTTTATTCATAAGGCGTTCTCAGAATCAAAAGACTTTCAAAAATTTATAAGCAATCCAACTTTAAAAAAAATTGATAGAATTAATGTTATTAATGAGTTGAGTAAGAAAAATAACTTCAATGAAACCTTTACAAATTTTTTAAAAATTTTAGTAGAGAATAATAGAATTTTTTTTCTAGAAAAAATTACCAATGATTTTAAAAAAATTGTTTCTAACTTTAAAGGTGAATTAGATGCAACAGTTTCAATGCCAACAAAAATGAATGATAATCAGATTCAAGACATGGAAAAGATGTTGAATGATACTTTAAATAAAAAGGTAAACTTAGATTTTAAACTCGATAAAAGTTTGATATCTGGTGCAAAAATACAAATTGGTAGCTTAATGGTTGATGACACTGCTAAAGCTAAATTTAACAAAATACTAAATAACTTGTAGGAGAGAAAAATGGATATTAACCCATCAGAAATAACAAAAGTAATAAAAGATCAAATCAAAAATTTTGGTAAAGATGCTGAAGTCTCAGAAGTAGGACAGGTATTAACTGTAGGTGATGGTATCGCAAGAATTTATGGATTAGACAACGTTGAAGCAGGAGAAATGGTAGAGTTTTCAGAAGGCACTAAAGGAATGGCCTTGAACTTAGAGACAGATAACGTTGGAGTAGTTATTTTTGGTGATGACTCAAAAATTAAAGAAGGTGATACTGTAAAAAGAACTGGTGAAATTGTTGATGTACCAGTTGGAAAAGAATTACTTGGAAGAGTCGTCGATGGGTTGGGAAATCCAATTGATGGAAAAGGACCTATTAATTCTAAAGAAAGAAAAAGAGTTGAAGTTAAGGCTCCAGGGATTATTCCAAGAAAATCTGTTAATGAGCCAATGCAAACAGGTTTGAAGGCAATAGACAGTTTAATTCCAATTGGAAGAGGTCAACGAGAATTAATTATTGGTGATAGACAAACAGGAAAAACAGCAATTGCAATCGATACGATTATAAATCAAAAAGAAATAAATAAATCTAGCGATGAATCAAAAAAATTATATTGTGTTTATGTAGCCATTGGTCAAAAAAGATCTACAGTTGCTCAGATTGTAAAAACCTTAGAAGATGCTGGGGCGATGGAATATTCAATAGTGGTTGCAGCAACCGCTTCAGATCCAGCACCTTTACAATTCTTAGCTCCCTATACAGGTTGTACTATGGGTGAGTTTTTCCGAGATAATGGGATGCATGGACTAATTGTTTACGATGATTTATCAAAACAAGCAGTTGCATATAGACAAATGTCATTACTATTAAGAAGACCTCCCGGAAGAGAAGCATTTCCTGGGGATGTTTTTTATTTACATAGTAGACTTTTAGAAAGAGCAGCAAAACTTAATGATGAGAATGGTGGTGGGTCGTTAACCGCACTTCCTATAATTGAGACGCAAGCAAGTGATGTATCTGCATACATACCAACAAATGTAATTTCTATCACCGATGGACAAATATTTTTAGAGACAGAGTTATTTTTCCAAGGAGTTAGACCTGCAGTAAACGTTGGTATTTCAGTATCTAGAGTTGGGTCTGCTGCTCAAATTAAAGCTATGAAGCAAGTAGCTGGAACTATCAAATTAGAGCTTGCACAATATAGAGAAATGGCAGCCTTTGCTCAGTTTGGATCTGATTTAGACGCTTCAACACAGCAGTTATTAAACAGAGGAGCAAAACTGACTGAGCTACTAAAACAAGGACAATACTCACCTTTAAAAGTCGAAGAACAAGTAATTTCAATTTATTGTGGTGTTAATGGATATCTTGATGATTTGGACACTTCAAAAATCAGTGATTTTGAAAGTCAGGTGTTAAGCTCTATTAAGTCACAAGCACCAGATATTTTAACAAATATTCTTAGTTCAGGAAAACTAGACGAAGAAAATGAAAATAAACTTAAGGAATTTTTACAGAATTTTAAAAAGGAATTTGTAAAATAGTTTAATGCCAAGTTTAAAAGATCTTAGAAATAGAATAACGAGTGTTAAGTCTACTCAGAAAATCACCAAAGCTATGAAAATGGTGGCTGCAGCAAAGTTGAGAAAAGCTCAAGAAAGTGCAGAAAAGGGAAGAGCGTATTCAGACAAAATGAATCAAATTATAAATAATTTAAAAAATTCGATTACTGATAAATCTTCTGCCCCAAAATTATTGGCTGGTAACGGAAAAGATCAAGTTCATTTATGTCTAGTAATGACAGCTGATAGAGGTTTATGTGGTGGTTTTAATACTAATATTTGTAAAAAGGCTCGAAGTTTTTTTAATAAAATTCTTAGTGAAAATAAAACCTTAAAAATAATTACTGTTGGGTCTAAAGGATCTGATCAATTAAAGAGAAATTTTAAAAGTCATATTATAGAACAGATAAGTTATAAAAACTTAAAAACTATAACTGTAAATGAAGCATACGAATTAACTTCCAAAATAATTTCAATGTACGGCAAAGAAGAGTTTGATGTTTGCACGATATTCTATAATAAATTTAAATCTGTTATTTCCCAAGAACCTCAAGCACAACAGATTATACCCGTAGATGACGATAATCATGCTAATGATACAGATTCATTAGATACTCAATATGAATTTGAGCCAGAGGAAGCTGAAATTTTGGAACATTTGTTGCCGCAAAACATGACAACACAAATATTTAAAGCTTTTTTAGAAAATGCAGCAAGTGAACAGGGATCTAGAATGTCGGCAATGGATAGTGCAACGAGAAATGCCGGTGATTTAATTGATAAATTAACTATTAACTATAACAGAAGTAGACAAGCCGTTATTACCAAGGAATTAATAGAAATTATTTCTGGTGCGGAGTCGTTATAAAAGGAGATAAAATATGGATAATAAATATGGAGTAATTACACAGGTTATTGGAGCGGTGGTAGACGTTAAATTTGGAGAAAAATTACCAGAAATTAACTCTGCTTTAGAATGTGATAATAATGGAAACAGATTAATTTTAGAAGTTGCTCAACACCTTGGTGAAGGTACTGTTAGAACGGTTTCAATGGATACAACAGAAGGTTTGAAAAGAGGAGACAAAGTTACAGACACTGGTGATGCAATTAAAGTGCCTGTTGGACCTGAAACACTGGGTAGAATTATTAATGTTATTGGTGAAGGCATTGACCAGAAGGGTGAAGTTAAAACTAAAGAGCGTTGGCCGATACATAGACCTGCGCCAGCATTTGTAGAACAATCTACAGAAACTGAAATTTTGGTAACAGGTATCAAGGTTGTTGATCTTTTGGCCCCTTATGCAAAGGGTGGTAAAATTGGATTATTCGGAGGTGCTGGAGTTGGTAAGACAGTATTAATTATGGAATTAATTAATAACGTAGCCAAAGCACACGGGGGATATTCTGTATTTGCCGGAGTAGGAGAAAGAACAAGGGAAGGAAATGATCTTTATCATGAAATGATTGACTCAGGAGTTATAAAAACTGATGGTCCGGGTTCTAAAGCTGCCCTGGTTTATGGTCAAATGAATGAGCCTCCTGGAGCAAGAGCAAGAGTTGCCTTAACAGGATTAACTGTAGCAGAATATTTTAGAGATAAAGAAGGCCAAGACGTACTCTTTTTCGTAGATAATATTTTCAGATTTACTCAAGCTGGATCTGAAGTTTCTGCTTTATTAGGACGTATACCCTCAGCAGTTGGTTATCAACCAACGTTAGCAACAGATATGGGTAATCTGCAAGAAAGAATTACCACAACAACAAAAGGATCAATTACTTCAGTTCAGGCAATTTATGTACCTGCAGATGATTTGACGGATCCAGCACCTGCAACTTCATTCTCTCACTTAGACGCAACTACAGTTTTGTCTAGACAGATTGCTGAGTTAGGTATTTATCCAGCAGTAGATCCGCTTGATTCTACATCTAGAATTTTAGATCCTAGAATAGTAGGTGATGAGCATTATAGAGTTGCTAGAGAAGTGCAAAGAATTCTTCAAACATATAAATCACTCCAAGACATTATTGCAATTCTTGGTATGGATGAATTATCTGAAGAAGATAAACTAGTTGTTGCAAGAGCAAGAAAAATACAAAGATTTTTATCTCAGCCATTTTTTGTTGCAGAAGTTTTCACTGGTTCGCCTGGAAAACTTGTGGAACTTGATTCTACAATCAAAGGTTTCGATGCTATTTGTAAAGGTGAGTATGACCATTTGCCAGAAGCAGCATTTTATATGGTTGGAACAATAGAAGAGGCTATTGAAAAAGCAGAGAAAATGGCTAAAGACGCAGCATAAATTATGCAAGTTGATATTGTAACACCAGAAAAAATACTGTTATCAGATAAAGATATCACCATGGTAACTGTGCCAGGAATAGAAGGGCAGATGGGTATCTTAGATGATCATTTGCCTGTGGTAACTTTTTTAAAACCAGGTGTCATTAATGTTGAGGCTTCAGAAAAAAAATATTTTTTTACTACTGGTGGAGTTGTAGATTTTAAAAATAATTCTCTAAGTATTCTTTGCCAAGAAATTTTTGATGTTAAGGATTTAACTGATGAAAAAATTAATGAATTAAAGAAAAGAGCCACAAAAAAAATTGAAGATAGCGATGCGACAGATCATGATTTATTCACTTCGAACTCAACAATAGATGAGTTAAATTTACTCCAATCTAAATAAAACTCCTAAACTCCTCTATTACTGATTGGTATAATATTTTTTTAAATGGAACTATTAAACTTGGCAATTCATCCAAGTCGACCCACTTCCATTCATTGAACTCAGGGTGATCTTGATTAATGTTTATTTCACTATCAGGACCTAAAAATTTTACTAAATACCAGCTTTGTTTTTGACCTTTGTATTTGCCTTTCCAAATTTTTCCAAGGAGATGGTCTGGTAAATCATAGTAATATTCTTTTTTGGATCTTTGTATTATGCGTATTGATTGGATTCCAGTTTCTTCAAACAATTCTCTTTTTGCTGCATCATCTGTATCTTCATTTTTATCAATTCCACCTTGTGGCATTTGCCAAGCTTTTTGATTATCAATTCTTTTTCCTACAAAAATTTTTTTATCATCATTATACACCATGATACCGACGCCATTTCTATAAGGAAGGTTCTTTAACTTATTCATGATGCCTGAAGTAATTCAATGGCATATTCTAATTGATTATCAGTTTTGGTATTAATTTTAAAATCTTCTTTATTTTTCTTTATCGTAATATCAGGCTCAACACCCTTTTCGTGAATTGATTCTCCAGATGGTAAATAATATTTAGCAGTAGTTAATCTTAAACCGCCTCTATTCTTTAAAGGTATGATAGATTGTACCGACCCTTTCCCAAAACTTTTTTCTCCGATTAAGATAGCACGTTTGTGATCTTTTAATGCTCCAGAAACAATTTCCGAAGCAGATGCAGAGCCTTTATTAATTAAAACTATCAAAGGTTTATTTTTTATTTCATCACCTTTTCTAGCATTAAATATTTTAATATCCCTCTGGTCCCTACCTCTTGTAGAAACGACTTCTCCTCCATCTAAAAATGCACCAGTTATTTTGATAGCTTGTGAAAGAAGGCCGCCTGGATTGTTCCTTAAATCAAGAATATAGCCATCAAGTTTATTTTTATCTAATTTATTGAGTTTCTTGACTAATTGAGAGTGACTTTGCTCATTAAAGGCTCGTAACCTTATATATCCAACATTTTTTTTAGCCTCAACAGACACCTCTCTAATTTTAATTATTCCTCTTGTAATTTTAAATTTTAACTCATCTTCTACCTCAGCACGCCTAACGGTAATTTGAATGCTTGTGCCAATTTCCCCTCTCATGAGTTTTACAGCGTCCATCAAACTCATTCCTTTGACCTGTTTATTGTTAATTTTTACAATATAGTCACCAGCTTCCACTCCTGCCTTATCAGCTGGCGTGCCTTCGATGGGAGTTATTATTTTAACTAACCCTGCCTCCATGGTAATTTCTATTCCAAGACCACCAAATTCTCCCTTGGTATCATCATTCATGTTTCTGAAGGTTTCTGGGCTCATGTATGAGGAGTAAGGATCTAAAGATTGCAACATTCCATTAATAGCAGAGTCTATAACTTCACTTTGCTCAACCTCATCAACATACTCTTGCTTTAACGTATTAAGAACATCACTAAAAAGATCTAATTTTTCATATAATTTATCAGATGGGTTTGATATTGCGTTTGTTTGACAAATAAATAAAATTGAAATTATAAATAAAATATTTTTCGAAATTGACACTAATTTTTGTGATAAGGATGATTTGTTAATATAGTTGCACATCTGTATATCTGTTCGCACAACAGCACTCTAACCAAAGAGTGAGGAAAAGTCATCTTACCTAGTGATATTTTTTCGAATTTATCAACATTTTCAGTATATCCACTTGGTTTACCAATATAAAAATATAAATTCTCAATTCTTTTGTTGTTAAGCTCTAATAATTTATTTGCCATATCTTTTGTTGTTAAATTAACCCCACGTTCATCAAGAACTAAATTTTTTGAATTTTTGTTTTTATAAATGTTGTTTTGAATTTTATTTTGAGAAATTTTCTTTACTTGTATATCTAATATACCACTCTCTTTTAGTGACAAAGTTCTTCTAATATATTTTTCACAAAGCATGTTCTCATCTCCTTTATTAAGGCGACCTTCACACATAATATAAATTTTCATTAAACGGTAATTTGCTGTTTTGGCAATATATCTTCCCACATTTTTTCTAAATTATAAGAAGATCTTTTTTCAGGATGAAAGATATGAATAACTACTTCAATTGCATCAATTAATTTCCAATCATCACTATCTCTACCTTCAATTTTACAATTTTCAATTCCAAGCCCCTTTAATTTTTGTGCAGTAATTTCTGAAATTGATTGGATGTGTCTTGATGATGTTCCGCTCGCAATCACCATAAAATCAGCAATAGAACTTTTGTCTTTGAGATCAATTATTACTATGTTTTGAGCTTTATTATCATCTAAGATTTTTTGGACCTGATGTATTAAATTATTTTTTGTCAAAATATTTTCAAGAATTCTTATTTTTATATAATCTATTTTTAATGTTTGATGAAGATATATTTAAACCTTTATCTTTAATATAAAACCAAGAATTTTCTTCAATAATGGTACTTTTGTCATATTTTTTTAATAAATAATTCTTATACTTTTTGAAGAAAATTGATTTTTTCACTCCACTTTCGTATCCGGGTCTACTTATGAAAACTACTGTTGTCATTTTTAAAATTTTTTCATAATTTTTCCATTTATGAAAATTTTTTATATTGTCGGTACCAACTAAGAAGAAAAATGTTTTATTCTTAAATTTTTTTTTAAGCCTCTTTACTAATTGGAAAGAAAATTTTTTATCAAAGTTATTGATAAATACTTTTTTAGACTTCTTTGTTATTTTTTTTAATAATTCAATTCTCTGATTATAGTTGTAATAATAATTTTTTTTTATTAGTGGATTTGTCTTAGAGACTGACCATATAACTTTTTGCAAATTAAATGTTTTAAGAAAAACATTTGATATATGCAAATGTCCTTTATGAGGTGGGTCAAAAGACCCTCCAAATATGCCAATTTTATTATTTTTATTTCTCAAGGCCTAATATTGTTTTTTCCATTTACAATATATTTATAAGTAACTAGTTGCTCTAGCCCAACTGGTCCTCTTGGGTGCATTTTGTTGGTCGATATACCAACTTCAGAACCAAGTCCAAACTCATAACCATCCGCAAATTGTGTTGAGGCATTTACCATTACAATTGAACTATTAATATTTTTAGTAAATTTGTTAATAGCGTTCTTATCTTCAGAAATTATACATTCAGTATGATTAGTCCCATACTTTTTGATATGAATAATTGCATCATTAATATCATCTACTAACTTTACAGAAATTTTAGCATCAAGGTATTCGGTACTCCAGTCCTTTTCTTTTGCCAGCTTAGCTTTACTGTAAATTTTTTTAATATTATTATCACCAATGATCTCACAGCCACTCTCTTTTAAGGTGGTTAGTATTTGTAGAATTGATTTTTTATTTATTGACTTGTTTATTAGTAAAGTTTCTGCTGCTCCACAAATACTAGTTCTTCGAAGTTTAGCGTTAATAATAATTTTAAGAGCATTTTTAATTTTAAATTTTTTATCGAGGTAAATATGGCAAAGCCCTTCCAAATGCCCAATAGTTGGAACATTTGATAAATCTAAAACCTTCTTTACCAATCCTTTGCCTCCTCTTGGTATTATAATATCAATATAATTTGACATTTTAGATAACATTAAATCAACGATTGCTCGATCGGTATTATTAATTAATTGTATGCAGTCTTGACTAACTTTTTTTTGTTTTAATGATGATCTAAACAAATTTGATATTGCAATATTAGATTTTATTGCCTCTTTACCACCTCTTAAAATTGCACAATTTCCAGATTTAAAACTTAAAATAGAGACATCGGAAGTTACATTTGGTCTTGCCTCGTAAATTACGCCAAGTACACCTATAGGAATAGTTACACGATTAATTTCAAGTCCGTTTGGCCTCTTCCATTTAGCAATTATTTTATGTGATGGATCCTTGAAAGAGATAACTTCTTCAATAGAGTTTAGTATTGATTTAATTCGGTCCTTATTTAATAGGGTTCTATCGATTAAATTTTCTGAAATTTTATTCTTTTTACTATTTAATACATCTGTTTTGTTAGCTTTAAGAATTAAATTTGTATTACTTTTAATCTTAGAATGAAAGACTTGTAATACTTCATTTTTTTTCTTTTCGGATAAATTAGATAAACTTTCAGATGCTAGTTTAGCTTTTTTTCCAAGTACTTTAATATATTCAAGTTTATTCATTAATTTAAAACCATATTATCAATATGGATCACCTCACCTCTGGAAGAATATCCCAATATTTTTTTAATTTGATCACTTTTTTTTCCTTTAATTTTTATTATCTCGTCACTGGAATAAGATACAACACCTGTTCCTATTTTAGATTTAGATTTATTAAATATCAATACCGTATCCCCTCTACTAAACTTTCCTTTAATATCGGTAATTCCTACTGGCAATAAACTTTTACCGGCCATAATTGCTTTAATTGCTCCTGCATCAGCAATTATTTTACCTTGATTTTTTAAAGTTCCCAATATCCATTTTTTTTTCGCATTATATTTATTAGTTTTTGGGTTAAATATTGTGAAAGTTTTTTTCTTATCTAAATTTTGAATTGGATTATTTGTTGAACCTTTTGTTAAAATCATTCTGCAGCCCGCGTTCATACATATTTTAGCTGCATCAATTTTTGTTATCATGCCGCCTGATCCATAGTCACTCAAACTTTTAGATGCACTTTTAATAATCGAGTTAGTTATTTCAGAGACTTCTTTTATATGTTTAGAATCCTTAAATTTAATAGGATCTTTTGTATAAAGCCCATCAATATCTGAAAGCATTATTAATGTATCAGCATTTGTGATTTGAGCCACTCTTGCCGCCAATCTATCATTGTCTCCATATCTGATTTCATTTGTAGCAGTCGTATCATTTTCATTAACAACTGGAATTGCATCAAGTTTAAAAATATTTTCAATTGTATCTCTTGCATTTAAAGCCCGTCTTCTATTTTCTGTATCTTCAAGAGTTAAAAGAATTTGACCTACTTTAATTTTTTTTAAGCTAAGAGCGTCCTTATATAAGTTTATTAATTGAATCTGCCCCATTGCCGAAACAGCTTGGTATTCTTTTAATTTTAGATTCTTTCTATTTATCTTTAAAAACTTACATCCAAGAGCAATAGCTCCACTGGTAACAATAATTATGTGCGCACCTTTTTTGCTTAATAATGAGATATCCTCTGCAAGTTTTTTAACCCATAATTTATTTATTTTATTATTCTTGATTAAAAGAGATGATCCAATTTTTATAACAATTTTTTTGGAATTTTTTAAAATCATTTAAGAGCTCGCAATAGCTGGCTAATATTATCTTTATTCAAGATAGATATCTGAAAAAATTCCTTTTTATATTTATCTTTAAAATCAGTCATTTTTTTATTTAAATCTTCAGTTGTAACTAGATCACATTTATTAAATGCAACAACTTCTTTTTTATTAATTAGTTCACCGCTATATTTTTCTAGTTCATTTTTTATTATTTTATATCGATCATATAGATTGTCTTCATTTACATCAATTAAATGCAAGATACTTGAACATCTTTCAATGTGTTTTAAAAATTTATCTCCTAACCCAATACCTTTATGAGCTCCTTCAATTAAACCTGGAACATCCGCCACAACAATTTCTGTATCATCAATTCTAAGAACACCAAGATTAGGGTTTAGTGTAGTGAAAGGATAATCTGCTATCTTGGGCTTTGCTCTAGTTGTATAAGATAAAAAACTAGATTTTCCTGAATTGGGAAAACCAACTAAGCCAACATCTGCAATTATTTTTAGCTCTAACCATATTTCGAACTCTTCACCAGACGTTCCATTAGTTGTTTTTCTAGGGGCTTGATTTGTTGAACTTTTAAATCTTGTATTTCCAAGACCGCCTTTACCACCTTTTGCTATTCTAATTGTTTCGCCTTCTTTAATTAAATCATAAAGTAAAGTTTTTTGATCTTCAGCATATATTTGCGTTCCAACTGGAACTTTCAAGATTAAGTCATCACCTGAAGCGCCAGTTTTGTTGCTTCCTTTCCCATTTTCTCCACGTTGGGCTCTATGATGCTGAACAAATCTATAATCAATTAATGTATTTAATCCATTTACTGCAGATAAAATAACGGAACCTCCATTTCCGCCATCACCACCATTTGGACCACCAAATTCAATAAACTTTTCTCTTCGAAAACTACAACAGCCATTTCCACCATCGCCAGCTTTGATAGTTATTTTTGCCTGATCTAAAAACTTCATATTAGGATAATTTAAATTAAATTAAGAGTAATGTCTTAATTAAATATTTTAGTGTGGAACTACAGAAATAAAGGTTTTATTAAATTTCTTTTTTTGAAATTTTACAACTCCTTGAATTTTTGAAAATATTGTATGGTCTCTTCCCATACCTACATTTTCACCTGGGTACATCTTAGTACCTCTTTGTCTTAAAATAATATTGCCAGGTATAACTTTTTGACCACCATACTTTTTGACTCCGAGTCTACGGCCTTCACTGTCTCTGCCGTTTTTCGATGATCCACCTGCTTTTTTAGTTGCCATAATTTTTTAAACTTTAACTAAGCACTTTTCTTAGTATCAGTTTCTTCTTTTTTAGCTTTAGTTACTGGTTTAGCTTCTGAAATTAATTTGCCGCCTTTACCAAAAATTTTTGTAATTTCTATAACACTCACTTTTTGTCTATGACCGTTTTTTCTTCTTGAATTATGTCTTCTTCTTTTTTTAAAAATTAATACCGTCTTATTTTTTGTTTGGTTAACAATTTTTGCTTCTACTTTCGCACCTTCAACTAAAGGTGAACCTAATGCCATCTCTTTGTCATCATTCACAAGCAGCACTTCTTTAAATTCTACAGAGTCGCCTTCATTTTCTGGAAGTTTTTCAATTCTTAGTTTATCACTAGTACTTACTTTGTACTGTTTTCCACCTGTATTGATAATAGCAAAAGTCATAATTTTAAGTAGGCGCAATATAGCCACCGACTTAGTTATGTCAAGGAGACTATAGTAATAATTTTAGAAATTATCCTTTAATTCCCTAAGTTTTTCAAAGATTTTTGATGGCTCGGAGCCCTTCATGTTTAGATTAGAAGAAATGATATTATTATCACATCTAAAAAAAATATTTGTCCTCTTTTCTAATAAAACGGTAGTCGGAATTGTTGGTAAGTTGTTTTTTCGTAAATTAAAAATTTCTCGCCCCCTTTCTATTAAATCATTATTTTCTGGGTCATAATGTTTACAAAATTTTAAATTATTTTCAGTATATTCATGACCACAGTAAATTTTCGTAAGATCTGGAAGAGACTTAATTTTTGTTACAGAAGAATACATTTCTTCAGCTGTACCTTCAAAAATTCTTCCACAACCTAAACTAAAAACAATATCACCAACAAATGCAAGTAGGTTTTTTTTAAAGAAGTAAAATATATGTCCGCTTGTATGACCGGGACCAGTGTTGAGTTCAATTTCCTCGTTCTCAAAATTAAATATTTCTTTATCATTTAGCTTTATATCTATGCCAGGTATCCTGTCTGCATCATTTTTATGACCTACAATCTTGCAATTATATTTTTTTTTAAGTTCTACGTTACCACCAACATGATCGGTGTGATGATGAGTAATTAAAATATATTCTAACTCAAGGTTCAGTTTTTCTATTTCTTCTACAATAGGTTTAGCTTCAGCGGGATCTATAACAATTGATTTTTTTGATTCTGGATTAAAAATTATGTATGAATAGTTATCTGATAAACATTTAACTAGATTAACCTTTAAATTATTCATATTTATTTACTAATCATAAAAACACCAACTTCTGATGTGATATTCTTTAATTCAAGATTAGAGTGTTTGATGTTGCTAATTTTATTATTTGATACAGAAATAGATTTAATAACTTTAATATTATCTAAATTACATAAATTATAAAAATCTTTAATAGAGCTCATATGCAAATTTGGTGTATCGTACCATGCGTATGGTAAACTTTTAGTAATTGGCATAGTTCCAAATAATAATAAATTTAATCTTATTTTCCAGTAACCAAAATTTGGAATAGAAATAATAGCTTTATCAGCAATTCTTAAAAGTTCATTCAATACTTTTCTTGGTTCATAAAACTGTTGTATTGCCTGATTCAAGATAGCAGTATCAAATGATTTATTTGGATAATTTATAAGGTCTTTTTCTGCATCACCTTCTATTACTGGCAATCCTTTGCCTAAACATTCTTGTACATCTTTTTGATTAAGCTCCAAACCTCTTCCATCAACTCTTTTATTTTTTTTTAAATAAAGGAGTAGGCTTCCATCTCCACACCCCACATCTAGAACCCGTGAGTTTATATCAATCAACCCCGCTAATACATCATCATGAATTTTCACTTTTGAACTCCTCGTAAGTTGAGTCTAAAAAACCCTTTAAGGTTTCAAAAAACTCTGGCTCATTTACTAAAAAGGAATCATGGCCATTATTAGTTATAATATTAACAAAGCTTACTTCTGCACCAGTTGAATTAAGTGCAATAACTATCTTTTTACTTTCTGCTGTTGTGTACAGCCAATCAGTTGAAAATGATATTACACAAAATTTCACTTTGCTGTTTTTGAATGCCTTTGATAAATCACCTTGATTATTTCTATATAAATCAAAGTAATCCATCGCTCTTGTAATATATAAGTATGAATTAGCATCAAATCGATCCACAAAAGCATAGCCTTGATATTTAAGATAACTTTCAACCTGAAAGTCAGCATCGAAAGAGAAATTTAAACCTTCGCCCTCCTGTAATTTTCTACCAAATCTATTTTGCAAACCCTGCTCTGACAAATAACTAATATGACCTGCCATTCTAGCAACAGCTAATCCGTTACGAGGATTTTTTCCAGTTAAAAAATAGTTTCCGTTATCCCAGTTTGGATCTGCCATAATTGCTTGTCTTGCAAGTTCATTAAATGCAATATTTTGAGCAGAATGACTAGCTGCGCATGCAATTGGAACAGATGAAAAAGTTCTTTCTGGATATAGGGAGCAAAATTGTAGAGCCTGCATACCACCCATCGAACCACCTAGAACTGAAAGTGTTTTTTTAATACCCAAGTAATCTAATAAATGAACTTGTGCACTGACCATATCTTTGATCGTGATCACCGGAAATTTAAGACCATAAGGAGCACTCGTTTTTGGATCAATTTCCTTAGGACCGGTACTGCCCATACAACCACCCAAAACATTGGCACAAATTATAAAATATTTATCAGTATCAATTGTTAGCCCAGGGCCAACAACCATATTCCACCAACCTTCTCTTCCAGTAACTTTATTAGTACCAGTGACATACTGATCTCCTGATAAGGCATGGAAAACTAAAATTGCGTTTGATTTAGTTTCATCAAGTTTTCCATATGTTTCGTAGGCAATATCAAATTTATCTAGGGTAACTCCACAGTCTAGATCTAGAGATTTGTTAATAGTGATTTTATTTATTTTACTATAATCGATATTCATTTCTTAAATCGCAATGCGACTTCCTTTTTAGCTGTTAAAGCCCGCAATTCGGTAAATCGGCGCTGCGGATTTGTACTAAAACACCCAATCTTTGTCAAACAATGGACTTTTTTTGATTGTATCTGAGAAATACTATAAATAATTGCAATATGAATCTTCCAAAGCCTAAAAAAGTTAATGTTCAGCTCTATACTGGCGGTTTATCAAAACTTAATAACTTAGATAATTTGATTAAGCTATCTGCAAATGAGTCGGCTTTAGGACCTTCACCAAAAATACAGGATTTATTAAAATCGAGTATAGATTTAAAAAAATATCCTGATGGAAGCAGCAATGAACTAAAAAAAGTGATTTCAAAAAAGTTTCAGGTTTTAGAAGATCAAATTATCATTGGAGCAGGCTCAGATGAAATTATTAGTTTAGCATGCCAAGCTTATCTCGAAGAAGGAGATGAAGTCATTGTATCTGACAACTCTTTTTTGATGTACAGAATTTATGCTCAATTAAACGGAGCAAAGGTAAAATTTTCAAGTTTAATTGAAAACACTTTTTCTGTTGAAGAAACTTTAAAGTGTATATCTAAAAAAACAAAAATTGTTTTTATTGCAAATCCAAATAATCCCACTGGCACCTATATTGACCATGAACGATTGGTTGAATTAAGAGCAAAGCTGCCAGAGGATATTTTACTTATGGTTGATGATGCATATGCTGAATATGTAACAAATAAAAATTACAAATCCGGATTAGAAATTTTTAAAGACTCAAATAATACAATTGTGAGTAGAACATTTTCTAAGATATATGGTTTAGCAAATTTAAGACTAGGCTGGGGCATTGCGTCTAAAGAGATTATTAAATCATTAAACGTATTTAGGCCTCCTTTTAATATATCTGGAATAGCAGAAAAGGCAGGTTGTATTGCTTTAAATGATGATGATTGGATTGATGAAAACATTAAGCACAATGAAAAATGGTCTAAAATTATTTTCAATAAATTAATTGAAAAAAAAATATTGTGTAATGAGCCCGCAGTAAATTTTTTCTTACTAAATTTTAATAAAACAAATTTTACTTCAGATGAAGCCTTTGATTTATTTGCAAAGAATCAAATGTTGCTGCGTAAAATGAAAGCGTACGACATTTCAAATTCCTTAAGATTTACAATTGGCACTCAAAAAGAAAATGAATTATTTATCAAAGTTTTAGAGGAAAATTTTTAATGAAAAAAGCTTCAATAATTGGAATAGGTTTGATTGGATCCTCAATCGCGAGAGCTTTAAGGCATTATTATCAAGATATAAACATATTGATAATAGATACAAATATTAACCACTTAAAGCAAAGTGAAACATTAAAATTAGGTTCAATATATAAAAACATAATTGATAATGAAATAATAAAATCTGATATGATATTTATTTGCTCACCTTTAAGTTCATACAAGGAAATATTAATGCAACTCAATCAATATGATCTTGAGGATACAATAATTACTGATGTTGGTTCAGCAAAAATGAAAGTAGTAGAAATTGCTGAAAATAATTTAACTAATAAAATATTTGTACCTGGGCATCCAATAGCAGGTACGGAAAAAAGTGGGCCTGACTTTGGTTTTAAAGAACTGTTTAATAATAGATGGTTTATCTCTACGAAGTGCAACTTATGTGATGAAAATTCTTTAAATAAAGTCAATTTGATTTGGAAAAAATTTGGATCTAATACTCAAATAATGAGTGCGAAAGATCATGATTCTATAATGGCAATTACAAGTCACATCCCTCATTTGATAGCGTATAATATTGTCGGTACCGCTAATGAATTAGAAGAAAAAATTAAATCTGAAGTTATAAAATTTAGTGCTAGTGGATTTAGGGATTTTACAAGAATTGCAGCTTCTGACCCAATAATGTGGAGAGATATTTTAATTAATAATAAAGAAGAAGTTTTATCTTTATTAGAAAAATTTAATTCAGATTTAAAAGAGTTGGAAAAAGCTATCAAAAATGATGATAGTGATTTTTTGTTTAATAAATTTAAAAGGACAAAAGCTATACGTGAAAGAATTGTTGAGTCTGGACAAGATTGATTAATGATAAAAAGCTTTTTCTAAGCTTTCTATAAATTTATCTGGTGATAAATTAGGTTCAATAATATCTTTAAATATAAAATTCACCTCTCCAGGATACTTAAAAAAACTATTTTTTGGCCAAAATTTTCCTGTATTTAATTGAACAGGAAGACAAGAAATACCTAATGTTTGGTATATTCTTCTGGCACCTTTTTTGAGAGGGATATTTTCTCCGTAAGGAACACGAGTTCCTTGGGGAAAAATTATTAAAACCTTACCATTTGCAATATTTTTTTTAATTTGCTCAGAAAAATTTAAATTATCCCTGGTTGTTTTTCCTCTATCAATAGGTACGCAACCAAGTTTTTTCAAATAGAGACCAAAAATTGGTATATTCATTAGTTCTTTTTTAAGAACGAAAAAATTATTCGGTACAAGATAATTATAAATAAAAGTTTCAAACATTGATTGGTGCGATGATGCAATAAAATATTTATTATTGATGTTCATTTTATCTTTTCCTATAAAATTGGTCTTAGTATTAAAAATAATTCTACTTAAAAAAATAAAATACCAGCCAAGAAAGTAAGATAATTTCCTAACGTATTTTGACGGCAAAGTTAGAATTGGCATACCAATTAAACAGGTTATAATAATTCCAAAATATAAAAAAATATTAAAAATTAAAGATCTTATAAAGTTCACACTAAATAATTTCACTCAAAGATTGTCTTTTTCGCGCTATTTTAATTTGTTTTTTTTCTAAAATAATTTCTTCTATCAAAGGACGCATATTATAATTAGAGCTTAATGTTCTTCCATAAGCCCCGCAGTTTGTAATACAAACATAGTCACCTTCATTTAATTTTGGGTATTGTTTATAAACACCAAAAGTATCACTACTTTCACAAATTGGACCCACAAACTCAATTTTTTTTCTTAATTTACCGGAACTTTTTTTAATTGGTAAAATTTCATGAAACGCCTCATATATTGCGGAGCGTGCCATATCATTCATTCCTGTATCCATAATAGCAAAGTAACGATCATTGGTTTCTTTTAAATAGATTATTTTTGAAACAATAATTCCAGTATTTGCTATTAAATATCTACCAATTTCAAAAATAATATTTACCTCTTGTTTTTTGTAGAACTTGTGAACTAAATTAGAAAATTCTGATATTTTAAATTTTTTGTCATTTCTAAAATATGGAATGCCCATACCACCACCAAGATCAATAAACTTTATACTGTGATTATCTTTTTTTAATTTTTTTAAAATATCACTCAAGGTTTTTAGAACTTTTTTATATGGTGTAATATCTTTAATCTGACTTCCGATATGAACACTTAGTAATTGTATATTGATATTTTTATAAGTATTTTGGTTTTTTATTATTCTGAAAAAATCATTTATTCCAATCCCAAACTTATTAACTTTATCACCAGTTGTAATTTTCTTATTTGTTTTTGCTTTTATATTTGGGTTTAGACGAATACCTATATTAACAATTTTATTGTACTTTTTGGCTATATGATCGATCTGATCAATTTCATTTTTTGACTCAGTATTTATTGATAAAATATTTTTTTTAATTGCATATACTAATTCATCCGAAGTTTTACCTACTCCTGAAAATACAATTTTGCGTGATGAGAAACCTGCCTTCATCGCAAGTTGTAATTCACCTATTGAAACAACATCTGCTCCCAAGCCTAGTTTAGCTAAGTATTTAAGTATTTCTAGGTTGGAGTTGGATTTTACTGCGAAACAAATTAATGGTTTTGACGATTTAAGTTTAGTTTTTAAATTTGTAACATTCTTTTTAATTTGATCTTTGGAGTATAAATAAAAAGGTGTCTGTTTCTTACTTGCAATTTTATTTAGCGAAATATTGTTGGCAAATAACTCATTTTTTTTAAATTTAACAAAATCCATTAAACTAAAGACTTTATTATTTTTATACTCGTCTTTTTTTCTTGATAAACTGGAGGTCCCTTTTTACCACAGGCAGCAAGCGCAAATAATGCAATCAATGTAATTATTATACTATTCTTCATTTAAAATTCCTTTTTAAGCTTGTTAATCATTTTAATAACATTTTTTGGAGAAGTTCCACCATAAGATACTTTTGAATTTACAGAATTCTTAATGGAAAGCACTTTCAGCACATCTTCTTTTATAGAGATATCAATTTTTTTTATATCCTGAAAAGATAATTGATCTAGAGGTAAACCTTTTTTTTCAGCAATATTTACAAGTTGTGCAGATTTTTCATGAGCATTTCTAAAGCTCATTCCTTTTTTAACTAAGTAGTCTGCAAAATCTGTAGCAGTGGTATAACCCTCATTTGCATACTTCATCATTATATCTTTGTTTGGTGCTATACTATCTACTAACTCTCTTGCTATTTGTAAGTTGAGTTTTAAAATATCATAAGTTTCAAATACTGGCTTCTTGTCTTCTTGCATATCTTTGGAATAAGAAAGCGGCAATCCTTTCATGGTAACTAAAAGGGAATTCAGATTTCCAAAAATAGAACCAGATTTTCCTCTTAATAATTCTGCACCATCTGGGTTCTTTTTCTGAGGCATAATTGAAGACCCGGTAAGCATTTTGTCATTAATATTTATCATATTAACAATATCAGAATTCCACAAAATAATCTCCTCAGCTAATCTTGAAAGGTGTACAGAACATAGGCTTGAAACAAATAAAAATTCAAGCGCATAATCTCTATCAGAAACGCCATCAATTGAATTGTCAGTTGGTTTTTTAAAACCCAGTAATTTAGATGTCAGATGTCTATCAATATTAAAACTTGTTCCAGCTAAAGCAGCAGAACCCAAAGGGTTTTCATTTGAATTTTCTATAACATTTATAAATTTTTTATAATCTCTTTTAAACATTTCAACATAGGCCAACAAATAGTGCGAAAACAAAACAGGTTGAGCATTTTTCAGGTGAGTAAAACCTGGCATTATTACTTTTATGTTTTTAGTCGCAATTTTCAATAATGATTTATTTAACTTTTTAATTTCATATCCAAGGTCTTTTGAAGCATTTATAATCCAAAGTTTAAAATCTGTTGTTACTTGATCATTTCTAGATCTTGCAATATGTAAAAATCCAGCCTCATAACCAATTATTTCAAATAATCTTTTTTCAATATTTAAATGAATATCTTCCTGATCTTTACTAAAGTTAAACTTTTTAGAATTAATTTCTTTTTTAATTTTTTCTAACCCAACAATAATTTTTTTTGATATTGAATTTGTAATTATTTTTTTTTTTGCAAGCATTTTACAGTGAGCAATTGAACCATTAATATCTTGTTGGTATAACTTTTTGTCTATTTCAATAGATGCATTTATTTCTGTTAGAAGCTTAGAAGGTCTTAGCTTCATTCTTTTACCCCAAACTTTATTTGCTTTAGTTTTGTTCATTTTAATTTATTATAATATTTATGTTTCGTATTTTGTTATTTACAAAATTATCTCTTTTAATATTTATTACTAATATTGCTTATTCTCAACCAAATATAAATAAAACATTTACCAATTTAATTCTTCACAAATCTCCAAGAGATTTGCCAATTTTGCAAATAGAAAATAAAGATAAAAAAATCGAGGTTTTAAGTGATTTTTCGTCAAAAGTTACTTTGATAAATTTTTGGGCAACATGGTGTGCCCCATGCAAAAAAGAAATGCCCAAACTAGATAGATTGGTAAAGAATGTTGGAAGTAAACAATTAAAAGTATTGGCTATTAATATAGAAAATAAAAATTATGAAGATATCAAAAAGTTTTTAGATGATTTAAAAATTAAAAACTTTGACTCTGTCTTTGATAGAAAATTAAAAATTGTAAAAAGTTTGCAATTAAGAGGAATACCTGTGACTCTAGTAGTTAACAACAATGGCAAAGAAATTGCTAGGATTTTGGGCGATTTAGACTTTGAGCAAAAAGAGTTTGTAGATTGGGTAAAATCTTTTTAGTTATTTTCCAGTTATATAGGCCAAAGACATTAAAATTACTATTGCGCAGAACTGCAACATCACACGCATTTGCATGAGCTTGTTACTTTTCTTTTTGCTATTAATGTCACCACCTTTAAAAAAAGTTTTTAAACCTCTAATAAGGACCACAGCAACTGCAATCATAGCTAAAATTGCAATAAATTTTAAAGTATTTTCAGTCATTTGATTGTACTAACATAAATTAATATTAAGTATAATAATAAAATGTCTTTAAAAGTTTTAGAACTTAAAAATAACTCTGATAAATGTCGAAAGCTTGTTTATATTTTACATGGATACGGTGCCGATGGAAATGATCTCATATCATTGGCATCACATTGGCAACGTTTTTTACCAAACTTTTACTTTTGTGCGCCTAACGCACCAAATATTTGTCAGGTAAATTCAGGAGGATTTGAATGGTTTGATTTAATGCAAACTGATCAAAATAAAATAAAGCAAGAAACATTAATTTCCCTAGATATGTTAAAAATATCAATTGATGAAAAATTATCTAATTTAGGCTTAAGTAATAACGATTTAATAATAATAGGATTTTCACAAGGCACCATGATGGGTATTCAATATGCTGCAAGTCAAGAAAAACCTATAAATGGCGTTCTTGGGTATTCTGGAAGAATCTATGATCAAAAGTTATTTTTAGAAAAAGCTGTATCAAGTACAAAAATAAAATTATTGCACGGCAATAGTGATGAAATTGTTCCAGTAGAGGAAATGTACAAAACAGTTGAGTTTTTAAAAAAACAAAACTTTAATGTTGATTATAAGGTTTATCAGGGTTTGGGACATTCCATATCTCCTGAAGGATTAAGTGACGGTTTAAATTTTATAAAAGATTTAAATTAATAAAACTTTAACTTGATCAACTTTATAAATATGTCTATCTTGTTCAAATGATTGCAACATCAAGTGAAAACCTTCCACTTGAAAAATGTCCTGCATTAGTACTCAATGCTGACTATAGACCATTGAGCTATTATCCTTTGTCACTTTGGAGCTGGCAAGATGCAGTAAGAGATGTTTTTTTGAATAGAGTAAATATTGTTTCTGAATATGATAGGGAAATCAGAAGTCCCTCATTTAAAATGAAATTACCAAGCGTTATCTCTCTTAAGTACTTCGTGAAACCCTCTGAGTTTTCTAATTTTACAAGATTTAATGTTTTTTTAAGAGATAAATTTTCATGTTTATATTGTGGTGATAAAAAAAATTTAACTTTTGATCACGTCATCCCAAAATCTTTAGGAGGTTTAACAACTTGGGAAAATGTTGCCACTGCCTGTTCACCATGCAATGTTAAAAAAGGCGGTAAAATGCCTAAGGATTGTGGAATGTTACCTTCTACGAAACCATTTAAACCAACAGAAGAACAATTACACAGAAATGGAAGAAACTTTCCACCTAATTTTCTACATCAAAGCTGGTTGGATTATTTATATTGGGACGTTAAACTTGAGCCGTAATTAAATTTTCTTAGCAACCTCTATTGCAATTTTTGACCCTGTCTTAATCATAAAATCTAAAATGCCATATGGGCCCTCCTTTGTTGAACCTTCCTCATAAGCAATATCACGATGCTCTAGTTCATCTTGTCTAAATTTTTTAATTTTTTTTATCAGATCTTTTTCGTCTTTTTCATTTTTTTCTAAATGATTAATTTGTGTCTGATAATGTTTTTCAATAACTTCTTCTACGGATGAAGTGCATAACATTGTCGCTTTTTTCCCCATCAATCCAGTTGCAAAACCTAAACCTTTTCCAAGAACATCCCACAAAGGAAGGAGTAGAGTAGGTCGAATTTTTCTATCAGCTAACTGCTGTTCAAAATATTTGAGATGTTCCTTTTCGTGTTCTTTCATCTCAGAAATTTTATTTTCCATTTCAGGATCAGATTTCAAAAGTTGAAGAGCAAGAAGTTGGCCATCATAAATATTAACCGCACCTCTTTCGCCAGCATGATCTACTCGTATGATTTCTTCAATTTTATTATTTTTTTTCATTTCTTATAATATGTATTGAAATAAGAAAAAATACAATATTAGTTATAAAATTTAGTGTCGATAAAGATAAGCCAAATATTCTAAAGGTCACTTCTGAACAACCTTTGATGCCATTATTAGTTAATTGTTTTAGTAATTCTTCTTTGTTAATTACCTTCTCTTTTGTCAAACAAACCTTTGTTTCTGAAAAAATTTTTTGCTCTACCCCGATATGATAAAATGAAATTGATAAGTTAATTAATATAAAAAAAATTAGCATATAGGCTGCATTTTTAAATTTCTTAAAATTAATTATAAGTAAAGATAATATTAATAAGTTAAAAAAATATGGAATTCTTTGATATTTACAGAGCGCACAAGCATAAATATTTAAAATGTATTCAATAAAATATACTGTAAGTAAAATTAAAATATGAGAAACTAATAAAAATTTTAGTAAATTTTTATTTTTAAAATTACCCAATAAATGCTTCATAATTATTATAAATAAAATAAGCGATAATAAATCCACTAAATAGTAAAGCAGTAATTAATAGTAAAATTTTACCAGAAAACTTTTCAATATATGGAAGTATTTTATGTCCAAAGAAACTTAGCAAACCAGCAAGAATAAAAAATCTCGACCCTCTGGTAATAGTTGCAACAACAATAAAAATAAAAAAATTAAAATGAATTAATCCACTTGAAATTGTTAAAAGCTTAAAAGGTACTGGTGTAAAACCAGCTATTGCTAATAATATCACCCAAGCCCAAAAACCTTTACCAACTTTAATCTTATCTTTAAAGCTTGCAAAGCCTTCAAAACCATAGAATTCAAAAATATGAACTCCCAATTCTTTATAAAAAAAATAACCAACCCCATATCCAATTACCCCTCCCAATACTGATGACAAAGTGGCAATAGTACCAATTTGTATCCATCTTTTCTTTTGAGCCAAAGTCATTGGGATGATCATGACATCAGGAGGTATAGGAAAAAAAATACTTTCAATTATACAAATAAACGACAAGAAAAATTTTGAACTCTTGTGAGCTGCTAAAGAGACCGTTTTATTGAATAATTTTTTGAACATCAGGCTAGTTGATACACACTTTTTAAAAAAAAAAACATACAAAAACTTTTTACTTATGTAATAATTATACAATAATGGGCGAATGGCGGAATTGGTAGACGCAGCGGACTCAAAATCCGCCGGGAAACCTTGGGGGTTCGACTCCCCCTTCGCCCACCAAGATTATGAATATTAATAAATTAAATAATTTAATTGAACTTTTTCAAGAACAAGAAAAAGTTTATAAAAATCAAGAATTTTTATTCAATATAAC
The DNA here is from genome assembly GCA_965655605.1 of Candidatus Pelagibacteraceae bacterium. GTDB lineage: Bacteria > Pseudomonadota > Alphaproteobacteria > Pelagibacterales > Pelagibacteraceae > HIMB114. Next base: position 38,021 of record CBFHHD010000001.1, read on the forward strand.
AAAAGAGAAAAACTTAGTCTCAATAACTTGGAACGAAGTTTTGTTGAAGGTTTCTTCATTAGCAAAATATCTAAATGAAAAGTCTGTAACAAAGGGCGACAGGGTTATGATTGTGTCAGAGGGCAGGCCAGAGTGGATGATTAGCGACCTTTCTATTATTGCAAATTCTGCCATTAGCGTTCCAAATTATACAACTTATACAAAAAAAGATTTTGAGTTTGTATTAAAAGATAGTGAACCTAAAGGTTTGATAGTTTCAAACAAACAACTATTACAAAAAGTTTTAGAAGCTGCCAGATCAATAAATTATGAATTTAATTTTATTTTAACATTTGAAAAGATTGATCAATATGACAACATTAATAATATAAAGAATATTGAAAACTCCATGTTTGTATGTGAAGCATCTAGAAAGGATCCTGCATGCATAATCTACACTTCAGGTACCCAGGGAAACCCAAAGGGTGTTGTGTTAAGCCATGGGGGAATTCTAGCAAATTGTGAAGATGCAAAAAATCTAGTTGGAGAACTAAATGTCAGTAGACCAAGATTTATTACTTGGTTGCCATTATCACACTCTTATGAGCATACCGTACAGTTTGTGCAAATTTCTTTGGGTGCAAAAATTTATTATTCTCCAGTAATTGAAAAATTGTTAGAAAATATAAAAATTGCCAAACCTCATGTTATGACAGCGGTTCCTCGATTTTATAACAATCTATATAATAAAATGTTAGGTGGAGTTAAAAAATCTTCAAAAGTGAAAAAATATCTCTTTTTTAAAACATTGGAGCTTGGATCTAAAAAATTTAATAAACAAGATTTAAATTTAGTGGAAAAATTAATTGATCCAATATTGGATATTTTAGTTAGAAATAAAGTGATAAGTAATTTTGGAGGTAATTTGAAAGCATTTGTATCTGGTGGAGGCCCACTGGACAAAAATGTAGGTTTATTTTTAAATGCACTTGGACTCAAAACATTACAAGGTTACGGATTAACAGAAACTTCACCTGTTGTATCTTGTAACCCCGTATATGGTATCAAGATTGATAGTGTTGGAAAAGTTTTTTCAAATAATGAAGTTAAGATTGCTAATGATGGTGAAATATTAGTCAAAGGAGAAAATGTCATGCTTGGTTATTGGAAAAATGAAAATGCAACTAAAGAAGTTTTAAAAGAGAGTTGGTTACATACTGGTGATATTGGTACCCTAGATCAAGATGGATACCTTAGAATCACTGATAGAAAAAAAGATATTATCGTTACTATTGGCGGTGATAACATTTCACCTTCGAAAATTGAAAATTTATTGTGTTTACATGATCAAATTGAACAAGCTTATGTGCATGGCGATAATGAAAAATATCTATCATGTTTAGTTGTCTTAAATAAAAATATAGAAATAAGTGAAACAGAAGTAAAAAACTTAATTGAAAAGACTAATCAAGACTTAGCAGCAATTGAAAAAATAAAAAAATATCATGTAATAGAAGAAGAATTTACAGTTGAAAATGAATTACTCACACCAACAATGAAGATCAGAAGGTATAAAATTAAATCAAAATACAAAAATATTTTAGAAAATTTTTATAAAAACTAATAAAAACCTAGAAAACATTAATTTTTTTTAAAAAAAATTATTTTTTAAATTTAAACTTTGAATTGAATTTTGTTTAAAGTTTGCACTTGTTTAAAAGTTTGACTTTATTAGCGAATTCGTTTTTAACTTATTTAAACGAATCGTATAACTTTTATACGATGCTCCAAACTTTAAAGGGAGGAACGGAGATGGCTAAAAAAAGAAAAAAAGCTAAAAAGGCTACTAAGAAAAAAGCCAAAAAAGCTACTAAGAAAAAAGCACCTAAAAGAAAAAAAGCTAAAAAAGCTAAGAAAGCTAAAAAAGCTAAGAAAAGAAAAAGATAGTATTTCTTTCTTAATTTCTTTTAGAAAAAAACGCTCTTCTAATCCAGAAGGGCGTTTTTTTTTACATTTGAACTGTATTTGAATTCTCTTCGGTTTTTTTGCCAAGAGCTTTATTTAATCTAACTTTACCCTCATCCTCTGAGACACCTAGCACTATAGATACCTCGCCTAATAGTCTATCATAAGCTTTTTCAAAAAGCTGTCTCTCACTGTATGATTGGTCAACTGGCATGTCAGTATTTTTATTTAAATCCCTTACGACTTCAGCTATTTGGTAAATATCTCCAGAATTAATTTTCTGCTCATATTCTGCAGCCCGTCTACTCCACATAGTTCTTTTAATCTTTGCTTTGCCTTTTAGAATTGCAATAGCTTTATTAATCTGGTTTAGGCTCGATAAAGACCTTAAGTGAGATTGTTGATTTGTTGGAATTGTTAAATTTAACTTATCTTTAGTGATTTCAATTTTATAAACACTAGCCTCTATTCCAGCTATTGTAAGCTTATCTACCGAAACAATTTGGCCAATACCATGTTTGGGATAGATTACATAATCTTTGACTTTGTATAATCTTTTTTCTGTTTCTTGTTTTTTAATTTTTTTGATTTCGATTTCATCATTCTGTTGATTGCTTTTAATTAAATTCGTTTTTTGAACATTCTTTGGAATTAATTTTGAATTTTTTTTAATATCTATATTTTTTGTAGCTTTTTTTACTTTAGTTTTTTTTTGGACTTTTTTAGCTTTAGCTTTTTTAACTACTTTTTTAGCTTTAACTTTTTTAACGACTTTTTTTTTGGATTTTTTTGGCATTGGAAGTGTGGAGTATATTATTAATTATAAATTTTCAATCTTAATTAACGCTAAATAGATTTATTTATTTTGAAAATGCTTAGTTAATTTGTTTTTTTCGTCTTTATATTTTTCCCAATTATCCAGCGGGTCTTTTTTCTGAGTAATGTTTGGCCATTTTCCTGAAAACTCTTTGTTTATTAAAAGCATTTCCTCAGTATTGGGATTTGTATCAGGCTCAATGGCTTCAATTGGACACTCTGGCTCACAAACACCGCAATCTATACATTCATCTGGGTTAATAACCAGCATGTTTTCACCTTCGTAAAAGCAGTCTACGGGACATACTTCAACACAATCTGTTAATTTGCATTTTATGCACTTCTCATTAACTATGTATGTCATTTTCTGATCTTCATTTTAATATTTCCCAAATCTTTATCCTCTATATAAATAAGTCCTGCAACTTTTCGTAAAAGCCTATCTTCAAAGTGACAAAGAAGATCGTCGCTAAATATTATTTTAGTCAGAGTTTCAATAACCTCTAATCTTTTGCTGTAATCTAACGATTTAATTTCTTTTGTCATACTATGGATTTCAATAGAGTTTTCCTCTTTTTTTTGGCTGTGTTCAAATAAATTATCTATGTAAGAGCTGTCTTTATTAACAAAATTTTTTAGAAATATTTTTATTAAACTTTTTTCTTGTTCTTCGTAGTTACCATCTGTTTTAGCCGCATGTATTAGCAGTGAACAGATAGCAACTTCAATACTATCAAATTTTTCCTCTTTTTTTTTCCAAAACATCTATACTTTTAACTTATCTAAAACAGAAAAAGCACTATTATTTTTTTTTACTCTTTCTATTTTTTGCTTTTTTCTCAAATATTTAAATTTTAATGAGTCTTTATCATCTATTAAACGATAATTAAGTAGTTTAATAAACTCCATAAAATCTGCTTTATTACATCCAAGTAAGTTTAATATTTTAGCGTCAAGTATAAATTCGAAGTTTTTAGATTTGCTTAAAATTTCTAAAAATAGTTTTTCAAGAATATCAACTCTAATGATAAATTTACCAAATGTTTCAAAGCCACAAATTCTTAAAAAATTTTTGTTTTTATTTTTAAAATTTTTTATAAAATTTAAACCAAAATTGGGATATTCCATATCATCTTGATTATTAAAACATCTCCATAATATTGACTTCAATTTAACTGCATTGGGTCTTATCATTCTAGGTTGATAAACATGGTAGTTTCCAATTTTAACTCCTTTTTTTCTGAGTTGAAATCGTTCTTCTTTAGACATATCTCTTAATAAATTCTGTATTTTATCTCTCTCTAAAACACCATTGTTTTCAAATAGTTGATAGCTCAGCCCTCTTGAAAAGGAGTTTGTTAATTCTGGATTTTCAATAGAAATGAGGTCACTTAAATCATTACGTTTTTTTTTATGAATCCATGCAGAGATGCTTTCCTTTAATCTTTTTCCATCACTTTCAGATAAAGTGTCATCACATAAGATTCTTATATTTGGGTTTAAATAATTTTTACCTGGTTTAATTTCTGCAATTTTTTCTTCAGCCCAATATATTTTGAAGTCATTTTGCAATACTAAACTTTCAGTATTTGATATTATTATATCAATTCTTTTTTTTAATTCCATTTGAGCACCATTTCTTGCAGCTTTTTTTAAGGACTTAATATCTGTTTCTAAATTAGTTTGAGAGTAATCAAGATCAATTTTTAATCCTTGAATTTTTCCAATATAATGATCATTAATAAATATTTTATTATCTTCCAATATTTTAGTTTTAAGCTCTATATCCTGCTTTAAGCCTTTTGAGAGAATGCTTATTCTTTTATCTACAAAACTCTTTGATAATTCTTCGTGAAGTTTTTCTGAAAGTTTATCTTCTATATCTTTTGTTTTTGCTTTCCAATAATCCGAATTTTCAACCCAATTGCTTTTATTTGAAACGTATGACCATGTTCTGACATAGGAAATTCTATTAGCCAAACTATCTATATTCCCTTCGTAATTATCAAGATTGCTTAGCTGTTGTTTCATCCAATCATTTGTAATTTTACCTTTGCTGGATGATAAAAAAGTAAAAACTTTGTATATAATTTCTGTGTGTTCATTATAAGAGCTTTTTGTGAAGTCAGGAATTTGACAACACTCCCATAAAAGCTTGATATAGTGTTCCTTATCAACAAATTTAAAATTTGTTTTGTCGGAAGTAAAGTATCTAAAAGTACTCTCATCAATTAGATCTTTATTTCTTAGTAGGTAGTTATGATCAGGTTTTTTATTAAGGCTTTGTATAAGTTTAGAAC
>CBFHHD010000001.1:43178-44718 GCA_965655605.1 Candidatus Pelagibacteraceae bacterium
CTCTCATCAATTAGATCTTTATTTCTTAGTAGGTAGTTATGATCAGGTTTTTTATTAAGGCTTTGTATAAGTTTAGAGCTTGAGGAGAAGTTTAAATCATTATTTCTCCAAAAAATATTCTGAACGTCATCAAATTTATGATTTTCTAATTTTTCAATTTGTGCATCTGTAAAATTTTCGCAACTACCCGTAGTTCCAAAGGAGCCATCATTCATGTGTCGACCTGCGCGACCACTAATTTGTCCTATTTCACTATCTCGAAGTGATCTAACTTTTTTTCCATCGTATTTTTTCAATCCACTAAAATAGACATTATCAATGTCCATATTGATACCCATTCCAATCGCATCCGTGGCAATCAAATAATCAACATCTCCTGATTGATAAATCTCGACCTGTGAATTTCTTGTTTTGGGACTTAAAGAACCCATTACAACTGCCGCTCCACCTTTTTGTCTTCTAACAAATTCAGCTAAAGCATAAACATCATCAACTGAAAATGCAATAATTGCACTACGTGGTTTGATGCGAGATATTTTTTTATAACCCGAGTAAGTCAACTTTGATAATCTTTCTCTATAAATAAATTCTGTATTTGGTACTAATTCCGTAATTAATTTTTTTACTGTGTCTGAACCTAAAAACATAGTCAATTTATCACCACGATAATGCATTAAACGATCTGTAAAAATATGACCTCTTTCTGGGTCAGCACACATTTGAATCTCATCTATTGCGCAAAATTCAAAATTTATATCCAATGGCATGGATTCAACAGTGCAAAGGTAATAATCTGCATTAGGAGGAATAATTTTTTCTTCTCCTGTTACAAGTGCAACGCGATCATTACCAATCTTATTTACTATTTTGTCATAAACTTCGCGAGCTAGTAATCTGAGTGGAAATCCAATAACACCATTTCCATGGTCTAACATTCTTTCAATCGCTAAGAAGGTTTTACCAGTATTGGTAGGACCTAAAACTGCAATAATTTTCGAAGTAGAATCTTGTGTCATAAAAATATCGAACCACTACATTTTGATTTTGGCATAGAACAAATTATGGATAAAAAGCGACCGAATCAACTAAAAAAATGTTCTCATTTTATTGAGGTCTGTTTACAGATTGAAGTTTTATGGATTTTTTTAATAGTTCAGAAATAACAACACTCGTTTCCATCACAATAACTTTTTTTCTTGGCCCATACGCATGAACAATCTTTTTTTTACTAAAAGCTATTGCTACATGTCCCTTCCAAAATAACAGGTCCCCTTTTCTTATTTTATTTATGTTAATTTTAGTTTTAAAAAATTTCTGTTGATCTTTGCTATCTCTGGGGCATTTTTTATTTATATTTTTCATAAGCTCTTGTACTAAACCTGAGCAATCAATACCGTCAGAAGTATTACCACCCCAATTATACTTTGTATTTTTGTAAAACTTTATATTTTTAAGAAAATTTATATTTTTTGATCTTGAAACTTTTTTTATATTTTTATTTTTAATCCAGTGCCGACCAATATATGAAAATTTTTTGTCT
>CBFHHD010000001.1:44816-69679 GCA_965655605.1 Candidatus Pelagibacteraceae bacterium
GGTAATAATAAAAATTTCATTTAGATATTTGGTAACCAAATTACTTGCGCTTAAAGCTAAGTTTGTAAAAGAAGCAAAGACTGCAAAAAATGTAGCTTTTAAATTTCTAGGAGCATTTTTAGCGATCCACGCCAGCATAGGTATCATTGCAACTTGACCAAGAGGGGACTCAAGAGCGGTATTTAATATTGCAATAAATTGAGCGTCTACCACTCCATTTGTTAAGCTTGAAGTCCAATGATGAACACCAAGAAATAATCCAAAACTAGGTAATAATAGTATGGCATTTAAAAAAGATAAATAAATAATAATTTTTGCAATCGAATTATGGTACATAAATTTTCTAAAGATAATTATTCCTAACATTGTTAAAACTGAACTTACCAAAGATAAAATTGAAAAAAATTTTTGGTCAAAACCTAAGATATCTATTTCAAACCAGCTCATTCCAGCACCAATACCTGGAACACTCCTAAAAGCAAAAATAATAATAGCTGTTCCAATGATAGTATTTGCAAGTTTTTTTGGAATTGATTTCAAAAGATTGTTCATCAAGAAAAGCACTATTGAAAATGACCCAATGAATACAATTTCTTGTGAAAAGGGTAATCTTAAAAAACCTACAGAGGTCACAAATATTAAAAATGCCAAGCTTCCAAAAATAATTTGAAAATTTGGCTTTGTTGTAAAGTCAGCCTGTTTATTTTTCGGTTGTTTGAGTATTTTGCTTAAAATAACTGCAAAGATTGAAATTAATGGAATAATTAAGGCATAAAGGTAAATTTTTGAATAAATATTTATTTTGATATTTTCAGAAAGATTTTCTACATCTCTAAAAAAATAAATATTAGCCAAAGCTACCAGAACAGTCCCACCTATGATTGCAAACCTTCCAAATGTTTGCATTGTAGTATGCATTGCTTTGATTTCACTGATTGAAAATTTTGTATTATTTTTATTTACTGTGGGAACAGCCTCTACAGTCATTGCATCTGCAACAACATCTTGAAGAACATAACCAACAGGTGATAAAATTACACTTATGACAAACCAAGTTTCAGCCGAAAGATAATAAACCATCATTTGCGTATTAGAAATAAGCAAGTACATTATCAATAGGCTGCAAGATATTAGTGCAGCTCCTAAGTAAATTAATAAATTTTTTTGTTTCCAAATTAAATCGACTAGATGGCCCAAAGGCATTTTTAGAGCCCAAGGAATTCCAGCCCAAAAGCCCAAACCTGCTAAAAAAGCCGCAGATAAATTTAGGTAATCTTTAATAAAAAAAACTCCCACAATACCCGTTAAGCTTGAGACACCTGCAGCAAGGTAAATTAAAAGAGGGGGAATAAATGAGATTTTAAATTGATTTTTTAAGTCAATAAAAATTGGTTTAAAAAAACTTTTATATATTATTGATTTTTTCACTTATTAGATTTTTTATAAAATCAAAATTAGTTTTTACAATTTCACCAACTATTTCCAAAGCTCCATATGCATTTTTTAAATCTGGGTACTTGATCAAGACCATATCTTTAAACATAAAAGCAAGATTATACGCCACAAAAAGTAAGATTAAAAACAATACTGTTAAAAGTAATAAATTTGATTTTTTTATTTTAACAATTTTTTTTTCTGATGAATCTTCTTTGATTTTAGATGGGTTTATGTCGTCTATTGTAAAAGCATCTTTATTATCAATTTCAGGAGTTTCTTCTTTGACCTTTCCCTCGTCGCTTTGAATGCTCAAATTATTTGAGGAAACATTTTCTAATGATTGGTACCATTCTTCGTTACAAACAGAACACTGAACTTTTCTACCAGGTGCAGAAATTTCATTATCAGGAATTTTGAATTTATATTTCTTGCACTTGCATTCAATAATCATCTTTAGTAAGCCAATATCTAGATTTATGCCTTCAATATCGAATATAGATTATATAACATTAATTCAAGTTATTTTCATTTTTTTTGCAGGAGGCATGGTAAAAGGATTAATTGGTGTTGGCTTACCAACTGTAACCCTTACTCTATTAAGTTTTTTGTTTGATATTAAAGATTCAATATCAATTATTTTAATTCCAGTAATATTAACAAATTTTTATCAGATGTTTGACGGAAAATTTTTCAAGACCATAATGAAGGATATTCATTATTTTTTGATTAGCTCTGTACTTCTTATCATTCCTGGATTTTATATTTTGACAGTACTTAATTCCGATATTATTTTATTAATATTGGCATCTTTATTAATATTAAATTCATCAATTGCTTTATTTAAATATGAATTTAAATTTAAAAATTACCAATCCCCAATTTTACAAATTTTGATTGGTTCAATGACAGGAATGACAACAGGCATTACAAGTATCTATACCATGCCTTTCATATTCTTAATTCAATCTCTTAATTATTCAAAAGACAAAATTATACAATTAATGGGCATTTGCTTTTTTTGTTTTGCTGTAATGCAATTAATAATGTTTTCAACTGCAGGAATGATTGATTACAATAAAATCAACCTATCTTTATCGGCTTGCGTTCCAATTTTGCTTGGTGTTTTTTTAGGAACAAAACTTAGAAAAAAAGTAAGTGAGAAACTTTTTAAAAATTTATTTAATATAATGTTAGTTATAATGGGTGTTTTATTGATTATTAGATTACTTTTTTAATTTTTTATTTTTTTCTTTAAATTTTTTTATTTCATCTGTCGATAATTGACCGTCTTTATTGAGATCTGCTTTTTTTAATTGAAGCATTTGTTGTTGTCTAGCTTTGGCAATTTTTTGTGTCCAAGCCTTATATTCATTGGCATCAACTGTGCTATCTTTATTTGCATCAATTTGATCAAACCTCTTTTCTAGAACTTTCATATTGTTTTGCAAAAACTCTTTTTTCGTGAACGGCTTAAACTCAGCCAATGTAAATGAACTGGTAAATGTCATAATAGCCAATGCGAGAATAAATTTAGTTTTTTTCATCTATAGAAATTTGGTTAGTATCATTCAGATTTAGTTGTGTACAATTTTAATTTTTTATTCTTAAGCAAAATAATCAATAAAATTACTGGCAATCCTAGAAAAGCAGTAAATATAAAGAAATATGGATAATCAATAGTGTCAACAATTGCACCAGAGTATCCAGCAATTAATTTTGGAACAAATAACATTAGAGAACTAAACAATGCATACTGAGTAGCTGTAAATTTTATAGAGGTAAGGGAAGACAAATAGACAACAAAAGCTGCGCCAGCGAAACCACTAGCAACATTATCTGCTGCAATGATTGTTGCTAAATAAAAAAGATTTTTGTCTATTATTGCAAGCAGAGCAAAAAGTAAATTAGTACCTGCCGCGATTATAGCTCCAACAAGTAGGCTTTGATAAGTTCCAAACTTCATAGATGAATAACCTCCTAGTAGCCCACCAAATATTGTAGCAATTAAACCAAAAAATTTAGAAAAAGTTGCAATGTCTTTTATTAAATAACCTTTATCCAAATAAAAAATATTTGCCATTACGCCCATAACGACATCAGCTATTCTATATAATCCAATTAATACAAGTATAGTGATTGCTACTTTTTTGTATCTATCAAAGAAGTTAACAATTGGTTTGATAAAAATTTCTTGTGATTGCTTTTTTGGCAAAAATTTTATTTTTTCTAATATTAATAAAATAAACAAGGCACTTCCAAAACTAGATAAAATTTTTAAAAGGTTATAAATAAAATTATATAATGTTGTTAAATTATTTAATTTAGGAAAATTTAAAAATACTAAAAAAAATATTATAATTGAAAAAATTGTTGATATTGAAAATTTTAATTGATTACTAATATCTAATTTTTTTCTATTTTTTATTGAAGGTTCTTTTGATAATATTGTGGAAATTATTCCAATTATCATAAACAACCCAATAACCTGGTATACGTGTTTCCAAACATTATGATTATAACTTTCTCCTGAAAGATAAGATGCTAGCCACAAACTACCAGCTCCTGAAACAATCATTGCAATTCTATATCCAACTAAGTACATCGAGGCCAATGGACCTTGTTCATTTTCTGGGGCGCACTCTATCCTGAAGGCATCTATTACGATATCTTGAGTTGCACTAAAAAATGCAATCAACACAATACATATTGCCATATATTCTAAATTTTTTTGTGGATCTGAATATGATGCTAAAATAATACTTAGAAATATAAAGAACTGACTAATTAATAACCAGCTTCTTCTGTGCCCAATTTTTTTTTTAAAAGGAATTTGGTAATGATCAACAATTGGACTCCATAAAAATTTAAATGAGTAAGCAAATCCAGCCCAACTAAAAAGTGTCACTGCACTTCTTTCGATACCAGCCTTAACGAGCCAAACTGAAAGCGTAGAAAAAACAAGCATAATTGGTAGACCAGCAGAGAATCCGAGACCACCAAGTATTAGTGATTTTGTCTTTAAGAATGGGGAAAGTTCCTTAAACATATTAAAAGGATCTTAAAGTAGTTTGAATTATTTTAAAGGTGCAGGACTACTACTTTTGCTATTCATGTAAGCTATTACATTTGCTCTGTCTTTTTCTTTTCTTAATCCTGCAAATGCCATTTTAGTACCTTTGATGTACTTACGTGGCTTATGTAAAAAACCGTTCAGTTCCTCAAAAGACCAATTTTTTCCATACGCACTTAGTGCCTTAGAATATTTGAAACCCTCTATACCACCGATTTTCCTATTAACGACTCCCCATAAGGCTGGGCCAATATTATTCTTACCACCTTGATTGATACTGTGACATGAGGCACATTTTTTAAAAACCTTAGCCCCAGCTTCAACTGAAGCGCTAGCCAATAAAGGTGTTATCGGAGCCAAGGTTTGAATGACTTTTTTTTCGATTTGACCAGTGCTTGCTGCTACCTCTACACCCTCAACTACGTAGGCTGACTTTTCTGGGTTTTCTACATGATAGAGGGCGTTACCAATTTCTTTAATCCCTATAAACACTAATGCTGTAGTTAAAAAAGCTGCAGCGATTTTATTAAATTCAAAACTGTCCATTTGTGATATTTAGTTACATATATTATTTTTGAATAGATTTAGAGTATAAATTAAGTAACTGTTGTCGCACTTTTATATTAATGAACAAAACTGTAATAATTATTCCAAGTCATTTAGACGCCCAAAGACTGCCTCGTAAACCTTTATTGGATATATCCGGAAAGCCAATGATTGTTCATGTATGGGAAAGAGCAATTAAATCAAAAGTAAAAGATGTCTTTGTCGCAACAGCTGATCAGGAAATAGTAGATACAATTGTATCAAATGGGGGAAATGCAGTTTTAACAGGAAAGCAACACACAACTGGCAGTGACAGAATTCATGAGGCAATTACAAAACTGAATATGGAAAATAATATTATAATTAACGTTCAAGGAGATATGCCCAATATAAATCCTATAACCATAGACTTGTTAAATGATTTTATGATTTCCAATGATGAGGCAGATGTTGCAACAGTTGCCAGTCAAATTTTAGATGAAGAAATTTTAGATAAAAATGTAGTGAAAGCTATTGTACAGAGCAATTTAAAAGGTTCAAACTTTGAAAAGGCTATAGATTTTGTGAGAGAAACAAACGGTGAAAAATATATTTATCATCACGTTGGTTTGTATGCTTATAGAGTTTCAGCTTTAAAAAAATTTGTAGAGCTCCCTAAAACAAAAAATGAAACAACTAGAAGTTTAGAACAAATGAGATTTTTAGATAATGGTGTAGATGTTTTTGTTGGATATACAGATGATAATCCATTAAGTGTTGATACTAAGGAAGATTTAGAAAAAATTAGAAAAATTATATGAAACAAAAAATTGCAATACAAGGTGAGCTCGGTTCTTACTCACATCTAGCCTCAACTAAAATTTTTAGTGATGTGGATGTTGTAACATGCAGAACATTTGATGATGCCTTAAATTTTGTAAATAACAATCCAGAAACCGTTTCAGTAATACCTATTGAAAATTCAATAGCTGGAAGAGTTGCTGATGTACATTATTTATTACCAAAATATAAACTTAACATTGTAGGTGAATACTTTCATACTGTAAGCCATTGTTTATTAGCCACTAAAGGGAATAATATTGAAAATATAAAATTTATCAAAAGTCACTCTCATGCAATAGGTCAGTGTCAAAATAAAATTAAAAAATATAATTTAATACCAGTTATTGAAGCGGATACAGCTGGTGCAGCGAAAAAATTAAGTTTAGAAAAAAATTCTGATGTAGGCGTCATTGCATCAGACTTAGCAGCCAGAATTTATGATTTGGATATTCTGGAAAAAAATTTTGAAGATGAAAAAGGAAACACTACAAGATTTTTAATAATGTCTTCTGAGAAAAAAGAGATAGAAAATGATAGTAAATTTAAATATATTACAACTTGTATATTCAAGTTAAAAAGTATTCCTGCTGCTTTATATAACTCCCTTGGAGGGTTTGCTAAAAATAATGTAAATTTAACTAAACTTGAAAGCTTTTCAGTTAATAATACTTTTGACCAAGCCTTATTTTATTTAGATATGGAAGGGCATGTAAAAAATAAAGAAATTCAAAATGCTTTAGATGTTTTAAAAAAAAATACAGAAAGCCTAGATATTTTGGGCGTTTATAAAGCATCAAGTTATAGAAATAATAACTAGTCCACAGATTCAAACCTGTAGATTCTTATGCAAGTTGTTATATTAAGCCTTGGGGAATTGGTAACAGGTGGATGTTACGTTAATCCGGTCAGATTCGAAAGAAAGCAGCCGTACCGTGAATTTTTCAGGTTGTTATTCAGTTCCCTGTACTAATTATGACAAATAGAAAACCAATAGCTTTAAAATATAGACCGCAAAAATTTGATCAATTGATCGGACAAGAATCTATGGTTTTATCAATACAAAATGCAATTAATTTAAAAAGAATACCAAATGCTTATTTATTAACGGGCATAAGGGGTACAGGAAAAACAACTACAGCCAGGATAATCGCGAAAGCAATCAATTGTAAAGTTGATTTTGGTTCTGCCGAAAAATGTGAAAGCGAAGGCTTATGCCATTGCGATGCTATTACCAACTCAAATCATATTGATATTCTTGAAATGGATGCCGCTTCCAAAACTGGTATTGATGATATTAGAGAAATCCTTGAGGCTTCAAAATATCACCCTTCATCAGCACAATATAAAGTATTTATTATTGATGAGGTGCACATGCTATCCAAACAAGCTTTTAATGCATTGCTTAAAACATTAGAAGAGCCACCACCGCACTTAAAGTTTATTTTAGCAACTACTGAAGTAAAAAAAATTCCGGTGACAATTCTATCAAGATGTCAAAGATTTGATCTTAGAAGAATAAAGGTTGATGAAATGAAGACATTTTTAAAATTAATAGCCGATAAAGAGGATGCAAAAATCGATGATGATTCACTTACAATTATTGCAAAATCATCCGAGGGTTCTGTACGAGATGCCCTATCTATTCTGGATCAAGCCATAATTACTTATAATTTGATGGGTCAAAGTATTAGTGAAGATAAAGTAAGGACAATGCTTGGTTTAGCTGATCAAACTAAAATAGTAGACTTGATGTCTTGTATTGTGGAAGGTGACCAAGAAAAATCTCTTCAAATTATAGAAGAAGTTTTTGATGTTGGGGCTGACCCAAAATTAGTCCTGCACAGCTTGCTTGAAGTTTGTTACTTAATGACAAGAACTAAAACTTTAGGTAAAATTTCTAATGATCTCAATGTTTCAGAAAGTGATTCTAATAAAGTAAAAGAGTTAGTTAAAAACCTAGATATTACTTATCTAACAATGTTGTGGCATTTCCTTTTAAAAGGTTTGGAGGATTTAAACTTATATCCTAACTTATCAATTGCATTTCAAATGTTAATTACAAGACTTTGCCACCTCAAAGATATGCCCGATCCAGAGATGGCATTAAAAAAAACCGAAACTCTAGGTGGGTTAGTTGAAAGTTCTATTGAATTAGAAAAAAAAAATATAACTGACTCAACAATGCAAATAAAAAATGTATCACAAAAAATTGAAAAACCTGCTGTAGAGGAAAATGAAAAATTAATTACATCAAGCATCAAGAATTTTGAAGAACTTATAAATTTATGTGAGAGTAAAAAAGAAATTGAACTAAAATTTGATCTAGAAAGAAATGTTAAACTTGTAAAATATTCAGAAGGCAAGATTGATATAGAGTTCAATGAAAAGTTATCTAAAGATTTTATTAAAAATTTAACATCCAAGTTATATGAATGGACTAAAATTCGATGGATAATCACATTATCAAAAGGTATTGGTGGTCAGACTATTTATGAAAAGAAAATAGAAACGAAAAAAAGATTAATGGAAGAGGCTAAAAAATCAGAAGTTTATAAGAAAGTTTTAGACGCTTTTCCTGATGCAGAATTAATTGATACATCCAAAATTAATAGTGAGAAAGGAGAATAAAAATGGATTTTAGTAAAATGCTAAAACAAGCACAAGAAATGCAACAAAAGATGATGGATGCAAAAGATAATTTAAAAAATATTACAGCTGAAGGTGTATCAGGTGGTGGAGCAGTCAAGGCTACAATCAATGGCCAATCTGAAGTTATTAAGTTGGATATTAATGATGAAATTTTAAAGGAAGATAAGGCAGTTTTAGAGGATTTGATTGTTGCGGCTATAAATAATGCAAAAAAGGAAGTTGATGGAAAAACTCAGGAAGAAATGTCAAAATTAACTGGAGGCATTCAAATGCCACCAGGTTTTAAATTCCCTATGTAAAATGAAATTAACTGAACCCACATTAGATAAATTAATTCATTTAATATCTCGATTGCCAGGTTTAGGACCTAAGTCAGCTAGACGAATTGCCTTACATCTTTTAAAGAATAAAGACAATTTAATGAAACCTTTAGCTGAGGTTCTTAGAGATGCTCATGAAAAAATCATTAGGTGTAATATTTGTGGTGCTATTAAGTCCTTAGAAATTAACTGTTCCATTAGTAAATGTCACTACATCAACAATCCTTATGACCAGTTATGTGTAGTTGAGAATATTGCTGATATGTGGGCTATGGAGTCTACTAATATTTATAAAGGTCATTATCATATTTTAGGTGGGACCCTATCGGCTTTAAATGGATCAGACCCTGAGTCATTATTAATAAGTTCTCTTATTGAAAGAGTAAAAAAAAATAATGTTAAAGAAGTTATTATTGCAACTTCAGCAACTATAGAAGGGCAAACTACAGCTCATTATATAAATGATAGTTTAAAAGAATTAAAAATAAAAATTACTAAATTAGCTCATGGTTTACCAGTTGGAAGTGAAATAGAATATTTAGATGACGGAACATTGTTCTCTGCATTTAAATATAGAAATTCCGTAAATGAAAATTAATTATGTCAATTTTAAATATTGTTAAAGAGCCGGATCCAATATTAAGAAAAAAGTGTGATGAAGTTCACAGAGTTGATCAAGATTTAAAAAAACTTATGAATGATATGTTAGAGACAATGTACAATGCGCCTGGCATAGGTTTGGCAGCTCCCCAAGTTGGAGTTCTAAAAAGGGTCATTGTTATCGACCTATCAAGAGATGAAGAAAATAAAAATCCATTATTTATTGTAAATCCAAAAATTGTATGGAGGTCAGAAGAAATGAATATTAGAGAAGAGGGCTGTTTATCAATTCCAAATCATTATGCAGAAGTTGAACGTCCAACAAAATGTAAACTGGAATATTTAGATTATAATGGAAAAAAAAACCTTTTAGATGCAGACGATTTATTATCGACTTGTATCCAGCATGAAGTGGATCATTGTAATGGTATTTTATTTATTGACTATTTATCAAAGTTAAAAAAAAATATGATTATCAAAAAACTTATCAAAGCTAAAAAAGAAAAAGAAATTTTCTAATAATTATGAAGATAGCATTTATGGGCACTCCAGAATTTTCTGTAAATGCCTTAAAAGAAGTGAATAAAAATTTTGGTGTAGATACAATTTTTACCCAACCTCCAAAGAAATCAAATAGGGGTATGAAAAAATTAATGAGCCCTGTTCATTTAGAAGGCGATAACCTTGGTATTGAGATACGTTATCCTAGTAAATTAATTGAAGACTACAATTTTTTTTTGAATAAAAAATTTGATTTAGTGATAGTTGCGGCTTATGGACAAATAATACCAGATAGTTTTTTAAAAAAATGTTTGTTTATAAATATACATGCATCTCTTTTGCCAAAATGGAGAGGAGCTGCTCCAATTCAAAGATCAATAATGGATAGAGATTCAGAGACAGGTATATCAATTATGAAAATTGAAAAAGAATTGGACAGCGGTCCTGTAATGCTTCAAAAAAAGTGCCCAGTTACAATTCAAACTATTCATGGTGATTTAGAGAAGCAATTATCATTAATTGGGTCGGAATTAATTGTTGAAGCTATTAATAAAATTAAAAATAATAACTTTTCATTTAATGACCAAAACCATGATGAAGCTACTTACGCCAAAAAGATTACAAAATTAGATGAGGAAATTAATTGGAACAACTCCGCAGAAAATATTATTGCAAAAATTCATGCACTTTCACCATCTCCAGGTTCTTTTTTTATTCATAAAGACTCAAAGTTTAAAATTTTTAAATGCAAAATCTTTAATGATTTCAAAGGTCAGCCAGGAGAAATACTATGTGAAAAAAATAGCCTTTTTATTGCTTGCAAAGATAAGTCTATAGAAGTTTTAGAAATACAAAAATCTGGCAAAAAGAAGCAAAACATAAAAGAGTTTTTAAGAGGTAATTCATTTAACTAATGCCAAGATATAAAGCTGTTCTCGAATATGACGGAACAAATTTTGAAGGATGGCAAAGTCAACCACACGGAAATACAGTCCAGCAATTTGTTGAACAATCATTTGCTAAAATTAATTTCCAAAAAATTAAGATATTTGGATCTGGAAGAACTGATTCTGGAGTTCATGCTTTGGGCCAGGTGTTTCATTTTGATTCTGTCGAGAGATTTGATTGTGGAAAAATTATTTTAGGATTAAATCATTTTTTAAATAAAAAATCTGTGAGCATCTTAACCTTAGAAACAATTGACGATCATTTTGATGCTAGACGTGATGCAAAAAAAAGAACATATATTTATAAAATTTTAAACAGGTCAAGTCCTCCAACGTTGCAAAAAAATCAATACTGGCATGTTTCAAAAAAACTTGATGTAAATTTAATGAATGACTCTGCTAAATTTTTTCTAGGTGAGCATGATTTTACAACTTTTAGGTCAGTTTCATGTGAAGCTAAATCTCCTATAAGATTAATAGAAAATTCAAAGATTGATGTAAAAGAAGATGAAATTTATTATACAATTCAATCAAGATCATTTTTACAACATCAGGTCAGATCAATAGTAGGTGCTTTAAAATTTATAGGAGAGGGTAAATGGACTTTAGATTCTTTAAGTAGTGCATTAGCGTTCAAAGACAGAAAAAAATGCGCAACACCAGCACCATCATGCGGTTTGTATTTAAAGCAGGTAGATTATTAAATGAAAAATAAATTACTCTGGTCTCCTGATAAAGATAAAATAAATAACTCCAATATTAAAAGGTTTGCCCTAACCATAGAACAAAAATTTAACATAAATTTTAAGTCTAATTTTAAAAAATTTTATGAATGGTCAATTAATCAAAATAAAGAATTTTGGTCTGAAACTTGGGATTTTGTTAAAATCATTGGCAGTAAAGGTAAGAATGTCATCGATAATAATGATGTGTTTTATAGAACAAAATTTTTTTCTGATTCAAAAATAAATTTTGCAGAAAATTTATTAGCAAAAAATAATGATGACTTGGCTATTTTTAGTTTAAAAGAAAATGGCCTTAAAGATAAAATTTCCTGGAATGAGTTAAATTCAAAAGTTTGTAAACTTTCTTTTTATTTTAAAACTTTGAATGTTGGAAAAGGAGATAGAGTTGCGGCATATGTTCCAAACACTATAGAAACAGCTGTTTCCTTTTTAGCTACGGTTAAAAATGGTAGTATTTGGTCAAGTTGCTCACCTGATTTTGGTATTCAAGGTGTAGTTGATCGTTTCAAGCAAATTGAACCAAAAATATTAATTACCTGTGATCACTACTTTTATAATGGAAAAAAAATTAATATTCTGGAGAGGATTCCTAAAATCTTAAATGAAATACCCTCAATCACTGAAGTTGTTGTTTTTTCGTATGATACTAAAAAAAAAACTAATCATAATTATTATGATTTTGAGCAGATTATAAATGAAGTTAAAGAAGACAAGCTATTTGAAAAATTTGAGTTCAGTCACCCAGTTTATATATTGTACTCAAGCGGTACAACTGGAGTCCCAAAATGTATTGTTCATGGTAGTGGGAATGCTCTTATTGAGCAAAAAAAAGAATTGCAAATTCATTGCGATGTAAAAGACAAAGATAAAGTTTTTTATTTTACAACTACAGGATGGATGATGTGGAACTGGCAAATTGCTTCATTATCATGTGGAGCGTCTGTCTATTTATATGATGGCTCTCCGTTTTATCCATCAATAGATGTCCTGCTCAAATATTGCTCTGACCACAAATTCACTTTTTTTGGTGTTGGTGCAAAATATATTGATCACTTAAAAAATGAAAAGTTTAAAACTAAGGGATTAAACTTTGAAAATTTAAGAACGATTGCTTCGACTGGTTCCCCTTTAGTTACTGAAAGTTTTGAGTATGTTTATAAACATATTAAAAAAGATGTGCATTTATCATCTATTAGTGGCGGCACAGATGTTGTTGGATGTTTGGTGCTCGGTAATATTTTTCAGGAAGTGTATGCAGGTGAAATACAAGGACCCAGCCTTGGTATTGATATTGATATATTTGACGAAGGTGGAAAAAAATTACCAGAGGGTGAAAAGGGGGAATTGGTTATCAAAAAACCATTTCCTTCTATGCCTGTGAAATTTTGGAATGATGATAAAGAAAAAAAAATTAAATCTGCATACTTTAATAAGTATTTAAATATTTGGCATCATGCAGATTATATCCAAAAAACTGCCAACCATGGTTATATTATCCATGGAAGATCTGACTCTACTTTAAATCCTGGTGGAGTGAGGATTGGTACAGCTGAAATTTATAGACAAGTTGAAAACTTTCACCAAATATCAGAAGCTTTAGCAGTAGGACAAAATTTTAAAGATGATGTAAGAATTATTCTATTTGTAAAAATGATAAACAATCAAATATTAAGTGATAATTTAATTAAGGAAATTAAAGAAAAAATTAGACTGAACTGCTCTCCAAGACATGTACCTGCAATTGTTTTGGATTGCCCAGATATTCCAAGAACCAAAAGTGGAAAGGTCGTAGAGATAGCTGTTAGAAAAGTATTAAATAATG
The DNA here is from genome assembly GCA_965655605.1 of Candidatus Pelagibacteraceae bacterium. Lineage (GTDB taxonomy): Bacteria > Pseudomonadota > Alphaproteobacteria > Pelagibacterales > Pelagibacteraceae > HIMB114. The sequence goes on from CBFHHD010000001.1 coordinate 58,277, forward strand.
AAGCGGTTAATAATATTGAAGCATTAGCAAACCCAGATACTTTAGAGTATTTTAAAAATCTAAATCTTTAATTTTTATGCGAAAAAATTATTTATAATTTTAAGATATATTTTCTTTAATTTTTTTAAGTCAGAGATCTTTGATCTCTCATCGATTTGATGCATTGTGTTTCCTACCAGGCCAAATTCAATACAAGGGGAGATGTCTTTTATGAATCTAGCATCTGATGTTCCGCCTGTAGTTGATAGGAGAGTTTTTTGACCTGTTTCTTTCATAATAATTTTTTGAATTTTTTTAACAGTTTTGTTAGGCTTAGTTAAAAATGCAGTTCCTGTTCCAACAAAGTTAACTTCAGATTTGCATTTATATTTTTTTAAATATTTGTTGATTATTTTAGTAATATAATTTTTGAGCGATAAGTGAGTGTGAATATTGTTATATCTGATATTAAACGTGGTGCTCGCTTTTGAGGGAATGACATTATCTGCAGTATTATCTATGTTCACTCTAGTAATTTCTAAATTAGACGGTTGAAAACTTTTATTACCTTTATCTAAAGGTTTAGTTTTAAGCTCCTCTAATATTTTTATTAAAGGGGTAGAGGGATTTGAAGCTTCATGAGGGTAAGCAATATGCCCTTGTTTTCCAATTATAGTTAAATTTGTTGTGATACTCCCTCTTCGACCAATTTTCATCATTTGACCTAATTTTTTTCTATTAGATGGTTCACCAACTATACAAAAATCAATTTTTTCTTTTTTCTTTTTTAAGTATTCAACAACTTTTTTTGTTCCATTTATTGCTACACCTTCTTCATCGCCAGTAATTAAAAAACTAATTGAACCTTTAAATTTTTTATTTGATTTTAAATATTCACTTACTGCTGCGATAAAACAACCAATTCCACCCTTCATGTCGCTTACACCTCTTCCAAAAAGATAACCATTTTTTATCTTTCCACCAAATGGGTTAGTTGACCATGCTGGTAAATCTCCTGGTGGGACTACATCAGTATGTCCTGCAAAACATAGGTTAGGTGATTTGGTTCCGTACTTTGCGTATAAGTTAATTATTTTATCTGTACCTTTTTCCTGGAAGGTCATTATTTTACATTTGAATCCAAGGTTTTTAAGATGTTTAGCAACTATATTTATTGCACCAACATCTTTAGGGGTAACGCTTGGTTTTTTTATTAATTCTTGAGTAAATTTAATTTCGTCAATTACCTTACTCATTTCACTATTCTCTAAGTAAATCGTTCACTGAAGTTTTGCTTCTTGTTTTTTCATCAACAGTTTTTACAATTACTGCACAATATAAATTTGGTCCATCTGGGTCGTTCTTACTTGGCATGCTCCCCGCAACAACTACAGAATATGGCGGTACTTTTCCGTACGTCACTTCTTTTGTTTGTCTATTATAAATTTTAGTCGATGCACCTAAATAGACCCCCATAGATAACACTGATCCTTCACCCACAATGACGCCTTCCGCAACTTCTGATCTTGCACCTACGAAACAATTATCTTCAATTATGACTGGGTTTGCTTGTAAGGGCTCTAAAACACCACCCAATCCAACGCCACCACTAATATGACAATTCTTTCCAACCTGCGCGCATGAACCAACCGTTGCCCAAGTATCAATCATTGTACCCTCATCAACATAAGCACCAACATTTATAAAGCTTGGCATTATTACCGCATTTTTAGCAACGAAAGCTGATTTTCTTATTGCAGCATTTGGAACACATCTAAAGCCTGCTTTTTTATAATCATCTTCGCTCCAATCACTTGTTTTTCCTGAAACTTTATCAAACCAAGTTGTATATGGACCTTTAAGAGTAGAATTTTCTCTAGTACGAAAGCTTAATAGAATTGCTTTTTTCATCCACTGATTAACTGTCCATTCGTCACCTTTTTTTTCACAAATTCTAATTTTTCCGTAATCCAATTCATCCAAGGTTTTTTCAATAGCATTTATAATTTCTTTATCAGACCCAGAGTTAATTTGACTTCTATTTTCCCACGCTTCGTTAATAATATTTTCCATAATTTATTTAATTGCTTTATTAGTTTGTTTTAAGAATTCAGTAAGATTTTTTACAGTATAATGAACATGTTTTCCATCGAATCCTTTTTTACAATATGGATCATCTCCTTCTATCCAGGCAGTTTTCATGCCTAATTTATGAGCAGGCTCTAAGTTTTGAGCAATATCTTCAAAAAAAATACTCTTTTTGCAATCTACTTGAAATTCTCCAATCATTTTTTGATATGGTTCAATTTCAGGTTTTGGAATGAATTCACATGCCTCAATATCAAAAATCTTTTTAAAGTTTTCTTGTATACCCAGTCTCTCCATTACTCTTTCGGCATGTTTTTTAGAGCCATTTGTAAATATAATTTTCTCTCCTGGTAAATTTTTTATTTCTTCGTTAAGCTCAGAATTTTCATTTAAAAAACTGTAGTCGATATCGTGAACAAATTCTAAAAAAAGATTGGCATCAATATTATGCTTTTTCATTAAGCCATTTAGTGTTGTTCCGTAATTATGAAAATAGTCATTTTTAATTTTTAATGCCTCTTCCTTTGAGAGGTGAAGATTATCCATTATGAATTGACACATTTTTTTATCTATTTTTGCAAATACATTGGTGCTTGAAGAATAGAGTGTGTTATCTAAATCAAATATCCAATGTCTAATCTGAGATAGTTCTTTCATTCTACAATTAAAGTTCCAGCACCTTCATCAGTGAACAGTTCATGCAAAACAGCATGAGGCTTAGTGCCATCAATTATTACAACACCACCTACACCATTTTTTACAGCAGAAATACAGGTTTGTATTTTGGGTATCATTCCACCTGTAATCACCCCATCTTTTATAAGTTTTTGTGCCTCTGATATAGTTAATTTAGAAATATAGTCTCCATTGTTATCTTTAACGCCAGGGACATCGGTCATCAACAAAAGTCGTTCAGCCTTAGTTTTGATCGCAATAGTACCTGCAGCCGTATCTGCATTAATATTATAAACTTGATTATTTTCACTTAAACCCATCGGAGCTATTACAGGAATTTTATTATCATTAATAATCTGATTAAGTTTATCTATATCTATTTCCTCCGGGTCAGCCACAAAACCAAGCTCAGCATTTTTAGCTTTTTTTACATACAGGATCCCATTTTTATTTCTTGCTGTGACCGGTTCAGCAGTTGCTCCAAATGAATTAATGCTATTCACAAGTTCCGGATTGATTTCATTTAATAATACATCTTCAACAATTTTAATAACATTTTCATCCGTAACTCTTAAACCAAGAATAAACTTACTTTGAATATCCTGTTCTTCCATTTTCTTTTTTATCTGTGGACCACCCCCATGAATTACTAAATTATTTATTCCAATTAAATTACAAATGGCAGCATCTTGGGCAAATGCTTTAGATAATTTATCACTCGCCATAACTTGCCCACCATATTTTAGCACTATTCGTTTTGACTTGTAATGATCAAGGAATTGTTCTGCCTTTTCGATTGGAGGAGAGTCTTGTTTAGGCCAAAATTCCCTTAAGTTCATTGGGCAGTTTTGATTTTAGTTTTTCTTATAATTACGTATTGCTGGGCCATTGTTAGGATATTATTGACTGACCAATAAATCACTAGCCCTGATGGAAAAGAAGCCAACATGATTGTTAAAATAAAAGGGAAAAACATAAAAATTTTTGCCTGTATTGGGTCTGGTGGTGTTGGATTTAACTTTTGTTGGATATACATCGTTATACCCATAATGATAGGCCAAGCACCAATCATTAAAAAACTAGGTGGATCCCAAGGTATTAATCCAAAAAAATTAAAAACCGTTGTTGGATCGGGTGCAGATAAATCTTGTATCCAACCATAAAATGGTGTGTGTCGCATTTCAATTGTGACAAATAACATTTTATAAATCGCAAAGAAAAATGGAATTTGGATTATTACTGGCAAGCACCCTGAAACAGGATTAACCTTTTCTCTTTTATAAAGATTCATCATTTCCATTTGAATTTTTTGCTTATCATCTTTATGAAGGTCCTTTAGCCTTTGCATTTCTGGCTGTAGAGCTTTCATTTTGGCCATTGAGGCAAATGAATAATTTGCAAGTGGAAAGAAAATTAATCTCACTCCTGCAGTCAATAAAACAATCGCTAGACCAAAGTTACCACTAAATTTAAATAAGTAATCGATTACAAAAAATAGTGGTTTGGTAAAAAAGTAAAACCAACCCCAATCAATAGCTAAATCAAATTTATGTATATTCTGTTTTTCAGCATAAGCATCCACTGTTGCAACTTCTTTTGCACCAATAAATAATTTTGAAATATTTGATCCGGATTGATTTACATTTACTGATGTAGGGTCAGTAATAATGTAATTCGCTTTATAGGATTTGTCGTAAGCAAATTCAGCGTTAAATTTTTTCCCTCTTTCTGGAATGACTGCTGTAAGCCAATATTTATCAGTTATACCCACCCATCCTTGAGAGCCTTTGAAGGCCATTTTCTCTTCTGCAATATCATCATAATCTTCTTCTTTTAAATTTTCATCTACAACGCCAATTAAGCCTTCGTGCAAAATATAGAAATTTTCTATTTCTGGTTTTTCTTTTCGTGTTATTTGCGCATAGTGAAATAAATTTATCTTTGCAGCTGAATTATTTTTAACTTCTTCATTAACGGTAATTAGATACTCATTATCAATATCAAACTTTTTAACAAACGTAAGACCATTATCATTTTTCCATTCTACAGTAACTGGTTGACCTGGCTTTAAAGTGTTGTTTCCTTTAATTGACCATTCTGATTGATTATCTGGAACAATCTCATTTCCAGAACTTGCCCAGCCCGTTTCTAAGAAGTAAGCTTTATCAACTTGTTTAGGATTTAATAATACAACTTTTTCATCACTTGAATTTTGATTTAAATTATAATTTTTTAAAGTGACATCATCAATTAAAGCGCCTTTTAGTGCAATTGATCCTTTGATTTTTTTATTTTCAAATTGAATTCTCTTAATACTCTTTAATGCATCATCTCTAGAAACATTCTTAATTTCAATATTTTTACTTAGGGATGGAGCCGATGGTTTATCAGTATCAACTTGTTCAGTCTTCGTTTGAAGGTTTTCTTGTTCCGTATATTCTTCTCCATACATAAACTGCCAAAACATTATGACGAGAGTTGATAGAACTACTGCAACTAATACATTTTTATTGTCCATTTTTCTTCTCCACTGGGTCAAACCCAGAATCTCCACCTAATAATTTAATTGGATGGCATTTTAAGATCCTTTTCATACCTGAATAAGCACCAAGAAAAAAACCTTTTTTTTCTAAAGACTCTATAAAATAATCAGAACATGTTGGCAAAAACCTACAATTATGTCCTAAAACAGGAGATAGGATAAATTTATAAATTTTAATCAGGTAAATAAGAGGGATTGAAAGGAATTTACTCAAATACTTCATGATACTTTAGATAGCTTTGTAGTTAGTTCATTTACGATATTTTGAAAATTGTCATCATAAATCTTTGGCTTTGCAAAAATTGCGTATTTTAATTTTTTGTTAAACCCTTCACCAATTTCAATAATTGCCTTTCTAGTCGCCATTTTTAATCTTCTTCGCATCCTATTTCTTTTAACGGCGTTACCTAATTTTTTAGCTGCTACACAACTTAACTGAATTGATAGTTTGTTGTCGCTTATATTTTTATTTTTATAAAAAATTGTAAATAAGTGAGTGCTTATTTTTTTTCCGGAAAGGACGTTTTTAAACTCGCTACTTCCACTTAAACTTTGGAAGGCAATTGTTTTAGTCATTAAGCTATGCTGAAATTCTTGTTCTACCTTTAGCTCTTCTTCTGGCAATTAGTTTTCTGCCATTTTTAGTAGCCATTCTAGACTTAAAGCCATGCTTTCTGGCTCTTCTTTTTGTACTTGGTTGAAATGTTCTTTTCATTGCTATAAATAATTTTGGGCAGTTATAAGAAATTCTTATTTGTATGTACAGTAAAAATTAACTGCTATTTTGCTTATGAATAGACTAACTAAAATTAAAATATCACTCGGAATTGCTTATTTAGCAATTGTGTCTCTTGTTGTGGTGGCTTTTTTTTATTTTGGAGCAGGCACATTCTTAAGCCCAACATATTTGATGGAAAATAAAGATTTAATATTTGATCTTAGAGATCAAAATATTTTTTTAATGAGTGTTTGTTATTTTGTTTTTTCAATCATTTGGGTTTTTCTAATGGGGTTTGGAACGCCCTTGGTCATATTTGCCGGTTTTGCATTTGGAGCTTTTTTAGGTTCGGTTCTGTCAATTATATCTTTTACTATAGGAGCCACACTACTTTATGTTTTTGCTAATCATTATTTTAAAGATTTAGTTGAGAAATATTTAGGAAAAAAATATCCCAAAATTAAAAATAACTTTAATCAAAATGAATTAAGCTACTTCTTTAGCTTAAGAGTAGTACCTGGAATACCATTTCCAATAAAAAATTTACTGCCTGTATTATTTAATATGAAAATTAAAAATTTTGTTTTAGCAACTTTTTTTGGAGAAGCTTTACCTGTGATAATTTCAGTAAGCATATTTAGCGGCTTTACAAGTGCTTTTGAAGATAACAAGGAATTGAATTTAAATTTATTATCTTCACCTGAAATATTATTTCCATTATTAGCTCTTGCGATGATGTCATTAATTGCTAATTTTGTGAAAAAAAAATATTTCAATAAAAAGGAAATTTAAATGAGATTTGTAACTTTTGAGAAGGATGGAAAAATAAACGTTGGTTTAGATATTCTTGGTGAGGGAATAGTGGATATAAAAAAAATAGACTCAGAAATTCCAAATACATTAAATGAAATTATTCAGTCTTATTCCACACTAGAAGATAAGATTAAAAAACTAAATGATAAAAAAGAAATTCATTATTCTTATGATGAAGTAAAACTATTAGCGCCAATACCAAATCCTGTTAGAGATATAATTTGTGTAGGAAAAAATTATGTTGAGCATGCCAAGGAAGTGCAAAGATCAGCTTATAACACATTGCAAGGTAAACAGGCCGTTCCTTCAAAACCAATTATATTTACAAAAGCAACAACTTCAGTCGTAGGACCCAATGATAAAATTGTATTAAAGAATGATGAAACAAATACTACAGATTATGAAGGTGAGCTTGGAGTTATAATAGGCAAAACTTCAAAAGATGTTAGTGAAGCAAATGCGTTTGATATTATTTTTGGTTACACCATTATAAATGATGTAACGGCAAGAGAATTGCAAAATATTCACAAGCAGTGGTTTATTGGAAAGGGCCCAGATACCTATTGTCCTATGGGACCTGCAGTTGTTACAAAGGATGAAATGAAAAATATTGAGGAGATTAAATTACAAACTTTTGTAAATAATGAAGAAAGACAAAATGGAATTGTAAAGGATATGATTTTTAAAATTCCATATTTAATAGAAACGTTAACAAAATCTATGACATTGGTTGCAGGAGATATTATAGCAACTGGTACACCAGCTGGCGTTGGTATAGGTTTTGATCCACCAAAATTTTTAAAATCAGGTGACAAGGTTAAAATAGCAATAGATCCAATAGGAACACTTGAAAATACTGCAATATAAACTTATAAGACTTTATGACTTTTGAATTACCTAAATTAGATTATGCAAATGACGCTTTAGCTCCAGTGATGTCCCAAGAGACTTTGGACTTACATCATGGAAAGCACCACCAAACATACATTACGAATTTAAATAACTTAATTAAAGACAGTGATCATGCAAACGATACACTTGAAGATATTGTAAAAAAAACAGCTGGCGATCCGTCAAAAGCAGGAATTTTTAATAACGCAGGCCAACATTGGAATCACATTTTGTTTTGGAAATGTATGAAACCTAATGGTGGGGGAGCAATGCCTTCAGAATTGGAAAAGAGAATTGTATCTGATTTTGGAAGTGTAGATAAATTTAAAGAAGATTTTGTTCAAGCAGGAATAACACAGTTTGGTTCTGGATGGGCATGGTTGGCAATTGATAATGGAAAGCTTGTAGTTACAAAATCTGCAAATGCTTCTAATCCTTTGGTTGATAACATGAAGCCAATTTTAGGCTGTGATGTTTGGGAACATTCTTACTACGTCGATTACAGAAATCGTAGACCTGATTATTTAAAGGCATTTATAAATGACCTTGTAAATTGGGAACAAGTTGCATCTCTTTTAGACTAAAACCTAACTCTTAATGTTAAGAAGTTTTTTTATCATTCTGTTGTTTCAGCTTATTGGTGAAACAATCCAAAAATTCTTTAATATTATTATTCCAGGCCCAGTGATTGGATTGATACTTCTTCTTTTAGTTTTTATTTGGACGAGGAGATTTAAGGATAAAAAAATACTATCAATCAAAAAAGATATTATCAAAACTGGTAATCATATTGTTAGCCACTTATCATTACTTTTTATTCCAATAGGAGTGGGGGTTGTGATGCACATCTCTTATCTCGGTGAAAATCTTTATGAAGTATTTTCGGTGGTTGTAATTGGAACATTGTTAACCGTGGCTTTTACCGCAAAGATTATGGAGTGGTTAAATAAATTAACGATGAAGAAAAGATAATGATTGCAATTGAAAATTTGTACCGCGTTTGGGTTTATTTACAAACAGAACCTTTGTTTTGGTTAACTTTAACAATTGGTGCATATTTGTTAGGTGATTTTTTGTATAAAAAATCAAACATCAACCCGTTAGTAAATCCTGTTGCGATTAGTATATTAATTATCTCTTCCATTTTGATTATGTTTGGAATTGAGTACAGGAGATATTTTGATGGGGCGCAATTTATTCATTTTCTATTAGGCCCAGCTACCGTATCGCTTGCTATTCCAATTTATAATCAAATCGCACTTATAAAAAAAGAAGCTGTGAGTGTTGTGGTTTCACTTCTTTTAGGAAGTGTATTTGCAATCTTTATCACTTTTTATGTAGCTAGTTTTTTCGGTTTAGAAGAAAAAATTATTTACAGCATGTTACCAAGATCGGTAACAGCGCCCATAGCCATGGGAATTTCTGACTTAATTGGAGGGATACCCTCACTGACTGCTATTATTACCATTGGCACAGGAATTATTGGTGCTTCATTATCAACTTTTGTTTTAGATTTTATGAAAGTAAAAGACATGACAGCAAGAGGATTTGCCATTGGTTTAGCAAGTCATGGTATTGGTACGGCAAGAGCAATGAGCAGAAATAAAAAAGCAGGCATATTTGCAGCGTTAGCCTTAGCTTTAAGTGGAGTGGCCACGTCAATTATTATTCCAATTATATTCAGGTTTTTTATTTAGATATTTTTTGAACCGATTTAAATAAGGCTGTCATTTTTTTTACATTAATTCTTCCCGTATTCACATTTCTTGGTGATGGATGGTAGCAGCCTACAAGATTTATGCCATTAATTTTATATTTAGCACCGTGACCAAATTTAAATGACCCTGAAATATCATAATTATCTTTAAAAAATTTAATACAGGTATCAAAAGCAATTTTTCCAAGTGCTACAATTGTTTTTTTTGACTTTAAAAAATTAAGCTCTTGTTCAAAAAAAACAGAACAGTTTTTCAATTCAGTTTTAGTGGGTTTGTCCTGTGGCGGTACGCATTTCAAAGCTAAAGTAATAAAAAGATTTTTTAATTTTAATCCATCATTTTTATGCTCTGATGTTGGTTGGTTTGAAAAACCTGATTTGTAAAGACAGTTAAATAAAAAATCTGAAGATTTATCTCCTGTAAACACTCTACCCGTTCTGGTGGCTCCATGTGCTGCGGGAGCTAATCCAATCATTATCACTTTAGCGTTTAAGTCACCAAAACCTGCAACTGGTTTGTTCCAATAAGTTTGATCTTGATAGGATTTCCTTTTTTCTTTTGATATCTTTTCTCTAAAGTTTGTAAGCCTTTTGCACTTTTTGCAAGAGTGAACTTTTTCTTGAAAAATTAATATTTTTTTATTCATTTAAAATTTCTACCAGATATAATTACTACTAATATGATGATGAAATTAATATATTTGGTCAAATACTTCAAACCGCCATTTAAATGGCGCGTTCCATATTTAATTTTAGTTTGCACTGTGCCTACTATCACTTTAACCCATTTTTCATGTATTGAGTATGGCATTAAGACAGGGGTGACCATCGGTTTTTTTGGATCTATTCCGATCATATGTTATGCATGTCATAAGGTTTTTATGGAACAATGGTTAGAGGAGGAAGAGGACAATGATTAGACCGTTACCAATCGAGGCACTAATGTCTTATGCATTACTAGGTGCAGGAGCACTCATTGTATTTGGAATTTTAAGTTTATTAAAAGATAATGTTGAAAAAAAACAAAGAGAACTCGACAAAAAATTAAGAAAAAAGAAGAAGAATAAAAAACAAAAGAAACAAAAAAGAAAAGGAAAAAGAAAAAATAGATGAGCACAAAAGTTTTTTTCAATGAGTCGTGTGGAGTTTGTAAAAAAGAAATTGATATTTATAAAAAAATGGAAAATGATTTAAAGTGGGTTGATATTCACCAACCAGAAGCAAAAAATACCAATCTCAACGTTGATCAATTGTCTCGAAGATTGCATGTAATGGATGAAGGAAGATTATATAAAGGCGCTGAAGCTTTTTTAGTGGTTTGGTCTAAAATACCAAAATTAAATACTTTGTACAAAATTGCAAAGCTTCCAATTCTTTTTCAGCTATTCGCTTTTTTTTATGAAATCGCAGCTTATATGCTCTATCTGAAAAATAAGTTAGTTCAAAAGACCTAAAAGACATTTTAAAGACATAATTCGGATCATTTTTTAACTTGATTAGTTGCTAATCAATAACCATGAGAAAAATTTATGTATTAACGTTTTTTGTATTTTTAGCGTCTGTATCTACTTATGTGAGCAGCTATAATAATGGTGAATTACAAAACTTAACGTCTTCTAAGCAGTATAAAAAATAGTAAATCACCTAGTTTTGTAACTTTTTTTTAACTAGCAAATATAAAAATAAAGTGTATCAAGCGCACAATTTATGTCTAAGCAGCTTAGAAATATAGCAATCATTGCACACGTTGATCATGGTAAGACAACGCTGATTGATAACCTCCTGAAGCAAAGTGGTTTATTTAGAGATAACCAACAAGTAGATGAAAGAGTTATGGATAGTGGTGACCTTGAGAAAGAAAGAGGAATTACTATTCTTGCAAAACCTACATCTGTTATGTGGAAAGATGTTAGGGTAAATATTATAGATACACCAGGTCACGCAGATTTTGGTGGTGAAGTGGAAAGAATTTTAGGAATG
>CBFHHD010000002.1:0-26505 GCA_965655605.1 Candidatus Pelagibacteraceae bacterium
AGCAAAGTGAAGTGTTAGGTGTACAAGACAATGGATATGAAACACCTGAACTCGGTGCAGATAATAGTGAAGACAACGATCCAAAAACACAAGTAGAAGAAAGTTTAATTGAACAAGAAAATGCAGACATTTCATCATTAACTGAGGATAATACCGATTTAGATAGTCACACACCTTCTCCAGAAGAAGAGGTGCCTGAGAATAACGATGATGGCGCCATCGTACCAAGAGTTCTAAGAGACGATGATGGTGGAGAAAAAATTAAATTTAAAAGATAAACTTTAAGACAGTTGGTCCCAAAAATTTTTATTAATTTTTGGAGATATTTTTTTTAATCTTTTAATTAAAAGTTTTGTTTTCTCAAAGAGAACTTTGTCATTCTTAATTCTCAATTTAACAGCATCATAGTCATTGACTAAGTTTGCAAAAAGCTCTGCCTTATCTTCAAACTCATTATTCATTGCATAATTTGTGATAAATCCTTTTTTATCATTTAACAATTTGGCATTTGATGCTTCAAATTTTTTATTATACGGAAATTTGTTTAACTTTACCCATTCTTCATCTAATAAATTTAAGGTCAATTCTGAATCTATAATATGATAATATTCATGATGAAATACATGTTTGACAATCTTCAATCTCTTATTTTTAATTGCATCTTTAATTTGGTTAGAGTTGACAAAAAAAACACCAGGTGATTTATCGTAATGTGCAGGCGCCATTCCAAATGGGCTTTGGCTACCTATTTTAACATCTCCACAAATAACAACAAATTTGAGACCTGAGTTTTTAATAAAATCTAGAGGGTATTTTTTTAATTGTGATGAAAAAATATTTGATATTTTTTTATCTCTTTTCTTATCTTTGGTGCATTCAAAATCTTCATTTTTTAAATTAAATTGATTGCTAAGAAATATAACCCCTCTGTAATTTCCCAAATAACCAACTTTTAAAACATAATTTGATCCTTCAAGTGTTTGTTTTTTCATATTATGAACTGCATAACGATTATAATTTTTATTTATTTCAAAAGACTGGAATCTAACCTTGCACTTTCTACCCTTTTCTTTTCTACATGCTTCAAGTGCTTTTTTATCTGAATCTACTTGAGTAGAGCTGATTGCAACAAACATGTTTCCATCTATCGTCTCTGCCAGTGAACCAAATACTTTGCTATTTTTTTTTCTATAATCTTTTAAAGTTTTGATATAATTTTCTACAAACTTATAGCGATCAGCATAAAATTTTTTATTTTGTTTGTGGTTGGACCCTGAAAAAGCATCCGTTTGAAAAAACAAGACAATAAAGAGTAGTTTAAGAATTGTTTTGTTTACAAACATTTTAAAGTTAAATTTGCTTATATAAACTTAGATAAAAATAACTTTCAATATCTCTTTTTTGTTGATGAAAACAACTTCCATGTATTTCAGTAGACTGTCTTTCAGGCTGATCAGATAAAATAAAGTAGTCATCAATGTCATCACTTGTTAATTTTTCAAAAACGAAATGCTTGTTAAAATATTCACCCCATTCTCCAAGTAATTTTTTACAATACTTGAATGATCCTAACCGCGTATCATTAAATGCTACTACAGCGTACACTTCTTTAGATTCATTTAAATAAAAGTAATAACGGTTAAAATGTTTTGATCTTCTTTTTGGTAAAACAGATTTGCAATCTTCTTTTTCAAATCTAGGCTCACAATTTCCAATAATATTAATAATGTTGGTATCAATTTTTTTTCCAAATTGTTGATTAAAAATAGTGGTTAAACGATTTTTTGGTAACTTAGTTTGTAATTTTTTTCCTTCTGGTTCTGGCTCAGGTTTTGGTTCTGGTTCTAGTTCTGATTCTGAGACAACAACCTCTTCTTTCTTTTCTTCAAATGCAGGTTCTTCAACTTGTTGTTCTTCTACAATGGGTTCTTCTGTCTTAAGCTCTTCATTGAGTTCTTCAGGCAATTCCCCTGGCTCGCCTGCTATGCTTATTGGTACAGATAAAGATAGTGCAACCAAAGTTACCAAGATAATAGTTAAATTTTTATATTTTAACATTTTCAATACAAATTCTATAGTTTATACCGATATCAATATTCGCTTAAAAACAAAACAATGAACGAAGAAATTACAAAAGTTATTAATAATCTTATGAAAATGCCAGGAATGGCAAAGGTTAAACAAGAAGTAAAATCACTAGTCTCTTTTTTAGAAAATGTAAAAGAAAGGCAAGAACAAGGTTTGTCAGCTGGTCCAGATGTGTCTTACCATCTTATTTTTACAGGCAATCCAGGTACTGGTAAAACCACAATTGCCAGAATGCTCGCTACAATTTATCGAGAACTAGGAGTTATATCTGAAGGTAAATTGGTAGAGGTTACAAGAAGTGATCTTGTGCTTCCTGAAAAAGGCGAAACAGCAAAAAGAGCAGCTGAAAAATACAACTCAGCTTTGGACAGCATACTATTCATTGATGAAGCTTATACTTTGGTTAATAAAGACGATCCAAATGATAATGGGCAGGAAGCTATTGATGAGCTTTTAAAATATATGGAAGATTATAGAGATCGATTAATTGTAATTGTTGCTGGTTATAAAGATGATATGGCAACATTTATTGATGCAAATGCTGGATTGGCTTCAAGATTTAAACGTGAGATACTTTTTGAAGATTACAATTTTATGGACCTTTATCAAATTTTTTACAAAATGTGTCGGGACAACCAATATATGATTGCACCTGATGCCAGCGAACCTATTAAGCAAGGTTGTAAAAAAGTAATAGAAGTAACTGGGGATAAATTTTCAAATGGTAGAGATTGTAGACGTTTTTTTGAAAGTGTCCTTCAATACCAAGCTAATAGACTATCCAAACTTACAACAAAAACAAAGGTAGACCTTATGATGGTAAAAAAATCTGATGTTGAGGGTGCTACGAACCAATTTGGAAGTTAGTCAAACCTTATACCTAGAATTGTAACATCGTCATGCAATTGCGCATTTTTAAATAAAAGTTTTTTTGTTACTTCTCTCACAATTTTTGCTGTAGAAGACTCATAGTGATCTAAAATAGTATTTACCAAGCCGTCTCTGCCAAACTCTTTACCGTTTTCTAATTTTCCTTCTGTAATGCCATCTGTGAAGATAAACATCAAAGAGCCTGGTTGTGATGGCTTAAAAGTTTCTATTTTTAGTTGTTCGGGTATCATCTCAAACATCCCAATTGGATGCGCTTTACTATCAATATCTACAAAACTTGTTCTGCTACTGGATATTAAAACAGGTTCATGTCCTACATTTATAAATTCAACTTTATTTTCTTTTCTATAAAAAATTCCAAAAACAGCTGTAACAAACATTCCTCTTGATGCGGTTTCACAAAGCTCGTTATTAATTTCTGATACCAATTGCTTTAAAGATGCTTTTGATTTACTTAAACTTCTAAATAGAGCTGATGTCTTAGCCATTAAAATTCCTGCATGCATCCCTTTTCCAGAAACATCCGCTAAAACAAATGTATATCGATTTGCATCAATATTTACAAAATCATAAAAGTCACCCGATACTCCTTTTGCAGCAGTGTTAGAAGCAAAGAAATTTTTAGGAAAAATACTTTCTCTAGGAATTAAACTTTGCTGAACTTCTGAGGCTACCTTTAAATCATGTTTCTGCTTATCTCTAAATTTTTTTCTCTCCAATGAAGATTTAATTTTAGCTTTAAGTAAAATGCTATTAATTGGTTTTGTTAAGTACTCATCAACACCAGCTTCAATGCATCTTACAATTGTATCCTCTTCTTTAAATCCACTAATCATAATTACTGGTATATCTTTAAGATCTAAATCCTGTTTCATTTCCATCAAAACTTCATAGCCGTTTTTTTTTGGCATCAAAACATCTAACAATACTGTATCAAATTTTGATTTATTCATTTCTATCATTGCTTGTTCACCATCATTACAGATAAAAGTTTTGTGCCCTTCTTTTTTTAATTGTCTATCAATCATCTCACAGTTGCTTTGATTATCATCAACAATCAAAATATTTCCTAAAATCTTATTCCCCGGTCCGTTATCGGATAGGGGTTTGATCATAGAGATCAGTTTATTTAAAATATCACTTTCTTTTTTCGTTGAAATATTTTCATTTTTTAAAGAATGAATTTGAACCAAGTTTTCTAAATTTGTATTAAAGTTTTTCGTTTCCTTTAAAAGGTTTTCAATATCAGGGAAATTAACATGGTCTTCAGACAAATCCTCAAGCACCATTTCAGAATAACCTAGGATAATATTAACAATGTTTCTAAGATCATGTCTTGTTTTTTTTTGAAATTCTAAAATTTCATCTTCTTTTAAATTCAACATTTCATCTGAAATTGTTTTGTTAATTTCATCGATCAATTTATTTCCAGAATCTATGATTTTGACAATCTCATCTTCAAACTCCAATAAAGACTGATAAACTTTTGGCTCGTTTAGTATGTTAGTATAAGAAAGTATAATGTTAGCAGGTTCAAGTAAGCGTTGCTTGAGCGTTGCTAATTTAGTTTTTGTTACTTTGTTTTGTAAATTCATTATAAAAGCAACATTTAGCATAGATTATCTTGATTGAGAAAATATAAATTGATCTTAAAAAAGTAAAAAAATTCCTGTAAAGATAAAACTCATGAATATATTAATTAATTTATTTGTTATTCTATTTTTAAGCACAGGCACTTCATTTGCAGAAAATAAAATTGTAAGACTTTTTGAAAAACCATTAAATGAATATCGATTAGTTCATTATAAAGGCAAGAATGTAATCACTAAAAAAGTAAACAATCTCAACGAAGAGATCATCATTCACAAATCTAATGACTCAGCTTCAGCAATT
This sequence comes from Candidatus Pelagibacteraceae bacterium, assembly GCA_965655605.1. Classification (GTDB taxonomy): domain Bacteria; phylum Pseudomonadota; class Alphaproteobacteria; order Pelagibacterales; family Pelagibacteraceae; genus HIMB114. Next base: position 4,873 of record CBFHHD010000002.1, read on the forward strand.
TTTTTTGATGTGAATAGAGATTTAAATGAAAATCGCTTACATTATTTAAACTTTGAGTGGAAAGTTCAAAAATTTAAAAATATCAGTGAAAGAAAAAAAGAATATCATGATTTTCCAGCAAGAATTTACTTAAAATTTAAAACTGGCTATTTGCCTTGGGAAAAATATTACATTAATTATGTTTTTTCTAATACTCAATTTAAAGATGATCATTGGAAAAGTCCTTACATGAACATTTTTACAAAATCCCATGATGTTGCCATTAACGGAAATAGAGATCCTAGCAACTACTGGATTAAGCATAAAGTTAATTTGGTAAATGATATACAAAAATTTTGGAATATAGATGTGTCTTACTTAGAGTCTATTGCTTTAATGGTTGATACCGACAATACCGGGTCTAAAACTGAAGCGCAATATAAAAACATTTACCTTAGCCAATTCTAAATGAAATTATTTTCAAAATTAAAAATGAGTTTGTATCAAAAAATTTCAATTTTGGTTTTTTTGATATGTGGTTTGGCTATAATAATTTTTGGAACTTTTACTGGTATACAATATTTCAAAGATGTTGAAGGTGAAAAAAAATCTTTATTGGTTAGTATCAGAGACAATCAATATCAAAATTTATATCAATATTTTGAAAAAATAGAAAAGGCAGTTTTGTTCCAAAGTCAGACAATTAAAACTCAACAAGCTTTAACAGATTTTAATAATGCATTTGAAAAAATAAAAGTCTCTGAATTTAAAGAAAATGATTTAAACACTTTAGTCAAAAATTATTATGACAACAAATATAAATATAGAATACAACCTGAATTTAAAAATACTGATCCAAAGCTAATTGAAGACTTTATTGATTTCTCTCAATTATTTAGTGAAAATGATGAAAAAAGAAGAAGAACCTTATTTTTACAAAATAGCTTTTTAAATAACCCGGAACACCCCGTGGGCTTTAAAGATAATATAAATTCTGTAGCTGATGGTTCAGAATACTCAGAAAAAATTCATCCAAAATACCATGCCTATTTTAAAGATTTTATGAACTTATATGATTTTTATGATGTGTTCTTGGTTTCGAAAGACAATCTTCAAATGGTGTATTCAGTTTATAAAGAAACAGATTTTGCTACAAGTCTTGGAGATGGCCCACATTCAGATACTGAGTTTGGAAAGGTGGTTAAAAAAATTGTAAATGAATATGAACTTGATTGGTTCAAACCACCAAAGGTTTATTTTACTGACTTTGAGAGATACTCTCCATCATATTTTGCTCCTGCTGCTTTTTTAGCTGCGCCTATTTTTAATCAATCAGGGTCATTTAGCGGGGTTTTGGTAGCTCAAATTAAAGCTGATAACTTAAATAAAGTGTTAGCAAATAACTATCAATGGAGAAAAATTGGACTTGGTATTTCTGGAAACTCTTTTCTGGTAGGGCAAGACCGTAAATTAAGATCAGATTTAAGAATTTATATTCAAAATAAAGACGAATTTTTAAAAATAGAGAGCATTCAAAAAGACAAAACAATATTCGAAAAATTAAAAAATTCAGCAACTTCAAATTTATTAGTTTCTATAAAAAGTCAAACAGTTGAAAAAGCACTTCAAGATAAACAAGGAATGGAAATGGTGCAAAACATTCAAGGTAAAAAGGTTTATTCAGCATTCACCTTATTTAATTACAAAGGATTAAAGTATGCCCTAATCACTGAAATGGAAACTAATGAATTATTTGGAAGTGTTAGGAACTTATTTATTAACATGTCTTCTGCAGCTTTAGTTGCTTTACTTATTGCTTTTGGACTCACAACCTACCTAATCTTAGGTTTGTTGCAGCCTCTAAGATCATTAATTGAAGTTTCAGAAAGAGTAAGGTCTGGTTATTACAGTGAGCGGGCACCGGTTAAAACTAAAGATGAAATAGGTGAATTGTCAAAATCATTTAACAATATGATTAATAATATTGAAAAAGATATATTTAGAAGAGAAAAAGATAAGCAAGAACTAGCGTCTCTTAAAGAAGAGGCTGAGGGTGCAAATAAAGCAAAAAGTTCATTTTTGGCAAATATGAGTCACGAATTAAGAACGCCAATGAATGCGATTATTGGATATAGTGAAATTTTAATGGAAGATGCGGTTGACAATGAACATGATGAATATGTTGGAGACCTAAAAAAAATTAATTCATCAGGTAAACATTTACTGTCATTGATTAATGATATTTTAGACATCTCTAAAATTGAAGCAGGTAAAATGGAGCTAGATATTCAAGATTTAAATCTTGAAACTTTATACCAAGAGGTTGCTGATACAACCGAGACGCTGATAAAGAAAAATAATAACGAATATGTTTTAGAAAAACTTGATGGCAATCCAGCCATTGTTGGCGATAGTGTAAAGATTAAGCAAATTCTATTAAATTTAATATCAAATGCAGCAAAGTTTACTGAAAATGGAAAGATTTATATTGGTTACAGAGAAAACAAAAAATCAAAAAACTATATTGATTTATATGTAAGAGACACCGGAATTGGAATTGAAAGTGATAAAATTGACAAAGTGTTTGAAGAATTTGGTCAAGAAGACGACACAACAACAAGGAAATATGGTGGCACAGGTTTAGGTTTAGCTTTATGTAAAAACTTTGCAGAATTAATGGGCGGATCAATTAAGCTTGAAAGTGAAAAAGGGGTCGGATCAACTTTTATTGTAACGATACCAAAAATAGTTGTCAAAGGTGAGGATTTGAAAGAAGCAATCCAAAATCAAGTTGTAGAACCGGGTAAAAAAATAATTTTAGTAGTTGATGACGATCCAACTGCCAGAGATTTAATTAAGAGAACCTTGGAAAAAGAAAGTTATGTAGTGCTTACTGCGGCCAGCGGGAAAGATGCAATTGAGGTAGCGTATAGGAAAAATCCACATTTAATAACCCTAGATATCATGATGCCACAAAAAAGTGGATGGGATACGTTAAAAGAGATTAGGCAAGTGGCAAAATTTAAAAATACTCCAGTTATAATGGTTTCTATGCTGGATGATGATAATACAGGAAAGATTTTAGGCGCAGATCATTATCTACAAAAACCAGTAGATAGAGAACGATTAGTTGAAGTTGTATCTCAATACAAAGATAAAATGAAAAATAATAATATGATGATTATTGATGATATTTCTGACAATCGTGAAATTGTTAAAAGACACCTTAAAGATTACAACTTTAATTTCTTTGAAGCTGAAAATGGACAAGACGGTATTAATAAACTTTTAAAGAAACCATGTGATGGAATTATTTTAGATTTAATGATGCCTGTGATGGATGGATTTGAATTTTTATCTAAAATAAAAGAATACGATAAGCTTAAAGATATTCCGATTATTGTCCTCACAGCAAAAGATTTATCAAAACAAGAGGTTATAAGTTTAAAAGATGATGTTTCTTTAGTTATCCAAAAAAGTGAGTTAAGTGAAAAAACTATAAAAGAACTGGTAAATAGCCTGGTGATTGAAAAGAAAAATTAATCTTCCTTGTTTTCTTTTCTTAAAATATCTTGGATATTTCTACCATTCTTCTCAACAACATATAAAATTTTTCTTAAACCAATCTCAACTCTGTAAACTAAGTAAATTAAAATAATTACGACGAGTGCAATAAATATTAATTCTGCCATTTAATTTTTTATAAATGTGTTTATTTTTTCCAAAAGCCTAGCTAGCTCTACTGGTTTTGTTTCAAATTCATCACATCCTGCATCCATACATTTTTTCTTATCAGATTCTAGTGCATGCGCAGTAAGTGCGATAATGGGAGTTTTTATTCCATCAGCTCTTAATTTTTGTGTAATTTCCCAGCCATCCATTTTTGGCAAGCTCATGTCCATCAATATAACAGAGTAGTCTGAAGACTTTCCTTTATTGTAACCCTCTTCGCCATCTACAGCGATATCAAGCTCAAAACCTCTTTTGATTAAACGCCTTGAGAGCATATCTCTATTCATTTCATTATCTTCAACTAGAAGAATTTTAGACATTTATCTATTATTCCATGAAATAGGTGTAACAACAACCCTATTCCTACTTCCAATTGTTTTTATAATTGCGACATCAGTATTTCTAGAAGTGTCCGTATAAACTAATTCGATTTTAATCTTCCTATTACCTGGGGTAAAATCATTAATACTAGCACTTTGATAATACGCTTTAGCAATTTCATCTCTCCATTCATCTAATGTTACAACGGTATTTGTAGGTGGAGTTATTGTAGCTTCAAATATGTTACTACCAATATTAAAACTTGAACCAGTCCAACCGGTGCTCAAAGTTGGGACTACAATACTGTCTTCATCACTAATATAAAGACTGTTATCTGAACCATCATCATAAAATGTTATTTTTGCCTGAATGGGCCCAAGTTTTACATCGATATTGTTATTATCTTCTTCAATATCTGCGCCTGTAAAGTCTCCAACAGAGCCTCCAAATCTTACAATGTAACCTGGAACAGCACTACTTGCTTCTCCCGTTCTTGTTAAAACTCTTCTAGTTCCAGTACTAGATGTATGGTTATATGCTAAATAATCATTATTGTTTGCCGCGGGGTGATTACTCGCCCAAATAGGATGGTTTGAGCCCGATGTATAATCTGCAAATGGTCCTACTCTTGCATTAGCAGGTGAACGTGTTGCTGTAACACCGCAACCAACATCTGTATCTATGGCAGAGCTAGAGTTAATTCTGGTTCTCCAAAACTCTTTATCTTTAAATGGACCTGAAGAATATCTCCAGAAACCAGATCTAAATATACCGCCTTGACATTCATCGGTACCATTTACCCAGTATTGATTACCAGCAATCGCTCCGATATCTGAAAGTGCTGATCTGTCAGCTGCTGTTCTAACAACCGCTAAATACCCCTGCAGACCACATAAATTTTGGTAAGATGCTTGAAAGTCTGCTTGTACGTAACTTCGTGAGTCACTTACAAGTCTGTAATAATGATTTGCTCCCGTTGGTTTGACCACGTCCCCAATTTTAACTTCAATTTCTCTTATTCCTCCTGAAGATGCATTATGTCTAAAAACAATCCCTCTAACAGCATCTAAATAATTTTGACACGTTGCATCACCTGTTAAAGTAATTTCAGATGAGTCATTTCCACTCACTGTGATTCCAATATTTCCAAGTTGCTCACTGTCCGCCTTTAATTCATCGCCAGCTTGTGCGTTAGTTTTAATTTTAACTATTGCTTTTGTAACCCTTCTATCAAATAAATTAATAACTCTTTTAGCTGCAATTCTAGTTATTGGATCACCGTCATTTTCCATTCCACCGTATTCGATAACTAAACCTCTGATACCGTAATTATGAGAATGGTTTGCGTCCCAGTTATGTAAATCATTCCACCACCCGGCATTTGAACCAAAATGCGAACCTAACATATGAATTGCTGGTTCTGACATTCCAGCATTATTTGGTTCATCTGCACCAGCAAAATATCTAAAAGGCATACCATCTTTAAATACTTCACCTACTTGTTGACCTGATGGCCCGATATTTCCACTTCTTGTCCAGGTTGGTCCACCCCTATCTGCTTCACCGCTTTTTGGCAGTGTAACTTGTTGTTGATTTGCAGAAGGGTTATCATTGTCAACTCTTGTTGGTGATAAAGCTAAACCTCTATTGGTATGAAGAAACTGTTCAGGTCCTGTAATCCACCTATAAACAGGACATTCATCATTCTCAAGCCCCGCTTCTGTATAAAGCATTTGTCTAACTTCTACACCAGATGGAGTTCCTGAAAAGCCAGAGCTATTTATGTCTGCTTTTGTGTACATATCTTCCAATGAAAATTGTGTGTTATTAATCCTTGTAATTCTATAAAAGCCTCCCCCAAGTCCCCACAAGACTTCCGCACTAGTATATGCGCCAAGATTTTTAGTAGACGCATCTTGTATTCTAACTGTATCACCAGTTGTATAACCATGATTTGAAGATGTTGTGATTACAGCGGGGTTTGCTGCAGTTATAGCACTTATTGTTTTGGCAGCTGGGTTTGCACTATTTGACCACGCTAATGCAGGGTCCTTAAAAAACAATCTAAGATTTGACTGGTTACTTGCATTTGCGTTTGCATTTGTAATATCTGCTGTAACTTCATAATACTCATTCCTGGTATCAACTTCTCTCATTGTGGTCCCAGAACCAGTTGGAAAATTTCCTGAAAGACCTGAGGTATCAACCCCATTTCTAGTAACGTAGTGATGTAAAGTAAAAGAGTTATTGTCAACTATTCTAACTCTGTACATACCAGTTCTAAGTCCCCATAAGGCATCTGCGGTCGTGAAAACACCTCTGCCCATAGTATCGTCTGTAATTAAAACAACATCATCGTCAGTTAAATTATGGTTACTAGATGTGTCTACCTGTGCTGGATTAGCTTTGCTAATTGCATTTATTGCAATACTTGCTGGCGTATAATCATTTGATATAACTGGCAGTGGATTAAGAACCCTGTCTCCATCACTATAATTTGCGCCCCTTGTATAAATTGCAATATTATTAAGATCTCTCAATGCTTGCCAATCTGCTGAAGCTTGAGCTCTAGTTGCTCTTTGTCTCAATCCACCACATCGATTTAAATCAACCACTGAATTCATAGCTGGTGTTGCAATATGTCCTCCTAACCAACCATTACCTTTGGCCTTAGTTGTTATGACTTCATTTTCTGTTTCACTTGTAACGGTTGCCAAATATCCTGTTTTACCAAAATATCTAAGCCTATTTGCTAATTGAAAACCTTCACCGAACCTTCTGTTTTTATCATTATACAAAGTATAAGGTGAAGTAGAATTTACAGGAAATTTAAAAAATTCATAAAAATGATTATAGCCATCTATGTGCTTGTTAACGTGCAAAGGCCCAAGGGAGAATAAAATAACCCTTTCTCCTAAAGATACTTGGCTACTATCATCATCAGAAGAGTCGCTAGAACTACTTGAGGTAATAGAATCTATATCTAGATTTTCATTTATAAATGGATTAACTCCATCTGCAACCTCAACTTCATTTAAATTGTAATACTTAATAGACTCAAATGCATTTTGCCAATCATCTAAGTCATCACAAGGTGCATCGCTTTCATTACCACTATAAAGCTCCCAAACACTAGGATTTATAATTGTTGGTGTCTGCCCTTTAGTTAATGAGGCCGAACTCACATTTGTAAGTGCTTTCCAAACTCTGTTATTGTACCAAACAAAGTTTCCAGTAGAATAACTATTACTAGGGCTCCAATCTGCAGGCTTATCACTATGGTGTAATGTTAAAACACCTGTAGTGCTATTAAATCCAATATAATCATCAGTAGTATCATTGTCATCAACAGCAAGAGTTGATCCTGCAATATCTGATTGAGCGTCTTCAGCAGTTGTGTCATATTTTAATCTGTCTTGAGTGGATACATATTTATCCGCTTCAATGGTTGCTCTTGCAACACAAAACTTTGTAGATGTTAAAACATCTTCCTTGGAGTCTGCTACATCAGTATTTAATCTGAATGAATCGAAACCACCGTATTCAACAATATACCCTGTAATACAATCAACAGCATCTGTCCTACAGTTAGGCATTCTGTTTAGGTCATTCCATCTTCCACTAGGCCTATTTCCAAGTGTTCGATTGATTTCCATATCAGTATAATCTTCCCCACCTTCGTTGGGTTCACCTTGCTGCCAATTATTATAACCATTTGCATCGCCCATATTAGGTCCTGACTCTGATCGCATAGTCCCCGCGGTTCGCCAATCCGAGTTACTTAACCATACATAATGCTGATCGCTGGTCTGGCTCATTCTACTTCCATAATATTGCTCTCTGGATACTCCAGCTTTCACATGAAATGGTTGTGCTCCACAATTAGAATCCGTTGTGTTATCACACATAATTGCTTGTCTTATGAAGTTATTTTCATCTGCAGTATCGACGGAAACAAGATACCCTCTTAATCCTCCGCATGTAGAGGCTTCAGCTCTTCTCTTCGCTTCCCACCAATCAATATTATCCCTATTGTATCCAAGATCAGTGTCGATATCTGGGGCTGTAGAAAAATATTTATAAAAATGTCCATGACTTTGATCGTTATCACCTGCATTTAAAAATCTAACACCATCACAATCTCCTCCCATAACCTCTTCCCAGTCATCTTCGTTAAATTGATTTCCACTTGTAACGCCTGCATCGTTTTCAACAATCCAAGTTTTGCCACCGCTTATTGCGCAGTCACCCTCACTATAAGTGACAGTAGTGCTAAAATTAGCAAAGCTATTTGCATTATTGCATTGCTCCATTGATCTTTTGTATGCAAAAAAATTAGTATTCACATTATCAGATGTTTGAATTTTTATATCGTCGGCAACAGCAGGGTCACCAATATAATCATACAATGATGTATCTTTTGGAGTACCCATTTCTCCAGTCAAAGAATTTACATCTTCTTGAGTAAGTGCAACCTTGCCGTCTCCAACATCTCCTTTTTGAACAGGAGCTGAAACAATTAATTCTAAAGGAACAATTTGTCCATCTGGACCAATTCCACAAGATAAAATTTTATAGTAAACAATATCTTCGCCTGGAGGGACATTGATTGTTGGTCCTGCTGAACCGGCATCTGCAGTTACTGGATATTTAACAAGCTCTGTTTCCCATTTGGTACCCACAGTTCCTATTCCATAAATTGTTGCTTCATTATTTCTACTTGCTGGTCTCGAAGTATTAAAATCAGCAGCTTTTATTCCACCTCCTTCATTAAATTTATAATATGAAACTAAACCAGGCTCAGAACCAGAGAGTCTCTTTCTGTTGTTATTTGCAATATCAGATTGAGTTCTTGGTATATTCCAAATTCTCATCTCAGCGATATTACCAAGCCAAGGTGTACCTTGTATCATAGGAAAACCAGTTGAATAATTTTGGGGTGCAAATCCATGCAAACCCTCTCCAATGGCAAGAGGTAAATTTACTTCAGGTAATTTGTCAGGAGGATTTTCGTAACCAGATTTTTTCCTAGATGCAATATCAGCAGTGTAAGTACCAGCTAATATTCCATCTTGGTAAATTCTAACGTTGTTTGGGTCGTCTCCACCATCCCAAACCCACGCAATATGAACCCACTCATCTTTTATCGGAGTTCCAACTCCACCAGCGCCTCCTAAAACAACCTCACCTAGTCTGGGGGACCAATTATTATTTAAAATTTTAAATACCAAATCCCATTCCCGCCCCCACTCAAAAGCATGGACATTATACGTGTTTGTTGGTTGCTCATTCTTAATCCACATTTCAATTGTAAATTTGTCATTTGGAAAATCTTTAAATTCATCAACTAAAGCAAATGATCTGTTTGTATAATTAGTACCAGCAGTTGAAATGCCTACGGGTCCTTGACCAGAGAAATAGATTGATCTAACAACATCTGCATGTCTTTGGACATAAACTTCATAACTCATATTTTCAAATTTACGGTCATCATTTCCAGATCCAGCTGCAGCCGTCAGTTGAGATGAAAGTCTTTTTGCATACCAAACATCTTTTGTACTATCTGAAAAACCATGCCTATTTAGACACTTGTTATCTGAATTATCTGTATGAAGTTTGTTTTGAATATCAACTAAATCAAATGAATTAGCATTTAATCTGCTTTCGACCCAAAATTGCCCTTCTTGAAGGCCTGTTTCAGCTGCTAACATCACTTGTTGTTGTACTGAATTTCTACTAACTGATTTTAAATCTGTATCATAATAAAAATGCATGGCACTAGTCATAACGGACAAAGCTGCAACGACCGCAATAACAAAAACTAAAACAAATCCTTTTTCATTTTTACGATTCATTAGTCATTGCTCCATAACTGTTCACGGTTGATATAACTATGACTTGTTTTGCAACGGTTAGATAACATTCCTATTGTCACATCTTCACTGCCAACAGTAACAGTTTCTTCTTTAACTCTTACAGAAGGCTGAACATTTCTTGCGTTATAATTATAAGTAATTACAGCTTCGTCTAAATTACTTGTTAATGGAACGGTTTGACGTCTATAAACTCTTTCACCATCTTCAGCTACAACATAACCTTCTAATGTCATGGCAGCTTTCGTTTTGTAAACTTGAACTCCCTGCATTGCAGTTTCTGAACAATCAACTCGATCAACGTATACTTTTTGTGTAGTTCTTAATTGATTTCCCCTTAAGTCAGTAGCTATAATTCTTACAGAAAAATATTTTTTATTATCCGGTAAATCTCCCCATCTAATATCAGAATGATCATTTAAAACTAAATAAAACCTTTCCCCTATCTGATCTATTCTAAAACGAGTTACATGATCAACTTCTTTGTCATCATCGTCATCAGGAACCAAGCCTAGGTTAAATCTTACAAAATCATTGGTGTCAGGCTCATTTGTAGATGAAACAAATAGCTCAGCCACAACCTTATCTCTTTTGTCATCCTCGGCAATATCAACATTTGTTAATAAAATTGCTGGATCACTTTCCGTTGCACCTTCCTCTCTAAATGAGACTCCACTTGGTGTCGTGTTTGCTATTTTCCATCCAATATAAACTTTATGAATGTCAGAAATTCTTGAATTTCCAGTATCCTCAGTTTGCACAGCATAATAAAAAGAGTCTTTTTTAGCTCCGTCATCAGTAAACCCAGATGGAAGTGTTACATACTGAAAAGATCCATCAGCAAAAACTTCGATTGTACCACCTTGAGTGGTTGTTAATCTAGCTCTTGCGCCAGAGTAATTCGATTTATTATTTGTGTCATATAATTCACCAATGTTAGGTAATTCGGTATTGTTTGCCCACTCTTCTGTATCAGCTCTCCAAGTTCCACTAAGTCTACAGTTCATTGTTCTAGTGCTGCCATCTAATGTTTGAGCTTTATATCCTGATGCTCCATTATTGTATTCACTTGTTCCTCTAGATCCTATTTCGGCACATGTAGAACTCGATGTTGCTTGTACCAAAACTTCAAGATGTCTTCCAACAGGATCATAAGATTTGCTTAGCAAGCCATAAATTTTGTTAATCGATTGGAAATCTTCATCCATGTAATAAAATAAATCTTGTGACTTTGCCATTGGCTTGTTTCCATCATCCTCGTCTGGAACAAACCTTGGAAGTCTTGCTATTTGAATATTTGAGTACCTATTATCTGGTTGAGAGTAGGACGCCAAACCAATTGAACCTCGTTGAAACCTTTTAAAATTATCTTCAATCAAATCATCCCTTGGTGCTGGTGAATTAGTTGAATCGGGTAATGTCACATTTGATGGTGAAGAAGTAACATTGTAAGGATAAGCGCTAGATAAATGATCTCTTAACTTTAAAACATTGTTGACGGTATCAAACCTTAAATCAAATGCATTAAACCTGCCATTATCAGCTTGTCTACTAATTGCTTTATTATCAACAAGTGCTTTAAATTTTTTTGGATTATAAGTAAGTGTAACAATATTTTTTACTCCATAATTTCGTCCCCATGCGCATGCTGTTTGGTGTGTTGCACCTGGTAAATAACTTATTCTAGAAAAAGAGTTACCTCTACTCCAACAATTTCTTGAACCAGTCCCATTAGGCCTGGTGGCGTCTCTTCTTCTAAATAGCCTACTATAACCCCTATTATTATAAGTTCTTATTTGTCCTGAATTTGGAGTTGACCACCCCATAATTCTACTGTCATCATTATGTGATGCATGCCAAGACCATTCTCTTAACCCGCAATTCCAGTGATGAGTTCTATTGTATTCTTTAAATTGATGAACAATGATTTCAGATGCATTTCCCACAGCTCCCCACCATGACCACAAATACATATCCATAGTTCGATCAGAAGGTGTTCCCCAAAAATTTTGTCTTGCAGTGTGTGTTGTTAAAGAGTTGTAGTCATTTCTTTCAGCTGCTCTTAATGAGTTTCTTAATCTAGTATTATTAAAATTACTGTCTGATCTAATGGCATTATAATTAACATTTGAACAGGCTCTAATTCTACCGTCTGTCCAAATTTTGTAGGGAATATTAGGTCGTTGCAACCCTGCAGCAAATCCTAACATATCATCATCACCCCACGCTCTCATTTCAGATTTACAATCAGGATACCCGCCTGAGCAAATCATTCCTTTTAATACAAAGGAGTCGTATTGCTCTTTAGAAACCATGAAAGTTGGAGATGATAAATTTTGTTGAATATAATATGCTCTACCATCAGTTGTTGTATCGAAAAAAGGTCCGCCATTGTGACTTCCTGTTCCTCTGCTTTCATAATTATCTCTACCAAAAGTTGCTCCTCTTGGTTCCCATGTGTGAAGATTAACATCAGAAAATTTAGGGGCATTAAACTTCATTACTCTAATTGTAAAATCTTTGTAAACTTGGTTTTGCGCGTTCCAACCATTTGTTTGACAATTCGTGTCTAAAGATGATTTTACCCTAACTACAAAATCTTGATATCCATCAGCATTAAAATTGTAGTTACTGGCATTGTTTGCAACAGTTCCACTAATCAGTAAAGATCCATCCCAATTCTCATCAGAATCTTTTGTTCCGTCGTTATCAGTATCTGTATAACCAGATTCTACAGTAAGACCCAACCATGAAGGTAAATTTGTGGCAGTTGGCATTGTTGCTTTTAATCTCATTTCGCTGTGACTTAAACTTGGAATACCCATAATTTCAGGTGGCTTAACGGTTGCAATTCTTATCCTTGGGAATGTAGCTGACAATTCTTGACTAACTTCTTCTCCTTCGTGAAGAACAAATAATTCAGTTTCAGTCGTAAACACAGGAAGCTGTATATCTAATGTTTGATTGTTTGAACATGCTACTTTCATTGAACCTGTAAAGGGTATAACTGGAGTTCTATTTTCATGTAAATCCTTTTCATCATAAGCGTAATATGTTTTACCGCCAAAATTTAAATTTCTCATAAATGCACTTGCTGTAAATGTTTCTACAACTTTTTCATCAGGCGTTTTCATTCTCAGTTCATAGTCAATATGTTTACTTCGCAACCTAATACCAAAAAAATCAAAATATTGTGCTAGTGGTAACCAATTATCTTTTTGTGCTTGAGTTAAAGTGGAGTCAGTTGGGTCGCATGAAGTAATTTCTAAAGTTCTTTTTCTTAAAATCGTTTTTGTTGCAGAATTTGTAAATGCCTTTCGAAGCTCATAAGATATTAATTTTCTAGTAATATTTCCTGATGCATCTTCAGTATCAAAACAAAAATGAACAATTTCACCAAATTCAGTATCATCTGAGACTTCGGTGCCATCGTCATTATAAACCTTTACGGGGTATATGACTTCTCCTTCTGTTGAATCTGGGTGTTTATACCCAGCTAGTCTTGCATCTAGCTGTAGAGAATATAAAGCAAACCTTGCTTCTTGTTTAAGATTGTTATGGTTTATTTGCCTTACAAAAGTAGTTTGAAATTGATTGTAAATTGTAAAAGCAGCGCCCATTATTAAAATAGAAACAGTAATAGCTGCTAAAGCTTCGGCTAAAGAGACACCCTTTTGCTTTTTATGATTTCTAAATATTTTTTTTATATTAATTAAATCAAACATTTTCTAGGTACCCGCTAAAAATAGCCTCCTAAATTTTTCAGAAGTTCCATCTTGGGAGATTGTGATTGTAACTTGTTTTTTATCAACACTTTCAGTTATGTTATTGCCGTCTCCATCAACGTCAGTGACACCATCTCCATCTAGGTCAACATCTTGAATATAAGCAACTTCTTCAACTTCGATTAATCTTTTATCTCCAGATCGAACTGGCCCTAATATTTTTTTTAATAAAGCTCCCCAATTTTCTAAATCAGCTTTAACTTTCATATTAGTAATAGTCCCAAGATAGGTTGTGTCATCAAATTTTGATAAATCTAAATTATGATAAGGGTCTAGCGACCCTTCAGCATTAGATCTAAAAGTAATTCTAGAATTTTCTCTAGCAACACTTGCTAAGTTTCTATTTGTAACAGAAGTTGGAATGTCTGATCTCTTTAAAGTTAAAGTAACATCATTATCATCATTAAAATCATGGACTGGCGATCCACCTGACTGTGGAAATGAAGTTACTTGATAAGAACCTCCAACACCTTCTACTGTTAAAACATCAAAACGACCTGGCAATTGTCTTAAACCTTTTACCTTTAAACTAAAAGTAGCTACGCTACTTCCTTCAGGGTCATATTCGGTATCCACCATGGGTTCACCATACTGAGCAGCGATAGGATTATAAACTGCTGCCATTTCTTCAAACATAAGTTCAACTGTGTATGCTGAGCGTTCAAATTTTCTGAGTTTAGTAAATGCATCTTCTTGATTTGCTTGAAGAGTCATAAAGACAACTACTGATAATGCCAAAACAGAAGAAGCTGTCATTGCCTCCATCATAGAAACTCCTTTTTGATAAATAAATTTTTTAATCACATTCTGTCTCCATTATTAAAAAACCCGGTATCATAAATATGCAAAAACTCTGTTTTATTTCCTGCGTTAGAACTTGATTGCATTTTAGCTCGTGCATCTTCAGGTGCTGTTCCATCGGGTAAAAAACAAAAATAATTATTATCATCAGATACTGCTGTACAAGTACTATCGGTCCCCGTGCATCTTTTAATTGTTAAATGTTCAAGATTTTTCGTGTGCTCAGTAATCTTATCTCCACCTCCACCTCCAAAGCTGGTACATCCTGGGTTGTTTGTTTTGTGAAACTCAACATTATATCTATTTAATCCTTTCGCACGCCAAACTTCCATTGTGGCATTGTTATCATCGTCATTATTTATAACTTTGATTCTATAAGCGGACCCATCTTCTAGTGATAACTGTCTTACGTAATTAAATTGGCCTCTGATAGTTGCTAAATCATTCTGATAATTTTCAGTGTTTCCAAAGTTATCTATTGCCGGCATTCCAACAGCGCCAATAATACTTACAACACCTATTGTAACCATCAATTCTAGTAAAGAGAATCCTGTTTGAAATTTCATCAGCACAGTATATTAGTAACAAATATGAACTGGTCAATTACAAAAACAAAGTTTTCCATAAGGATTTATTTGATGGTCACCTTTTCATGTATGGTTAACATGGTCTCTGGTCATATCGCAGTAATGTCAATGAAGCATTTCATAATCGCTTCTAAAGTTGGGCTTGTGTGTGCGGTTGGGTTTGTTTTGACAAGTTTAATAACAAACAAACTTCTACAAAATAAATTTTACTTAGCTGGCTACGTATTTTTAGCGACTGGTTTTATAGATTTTTTTACACATGCATCTCACTTTGGAAATGAGTATACAGAGGCAATAGTAACTGGACTGGTTGCAGGTATCATTTCTATTATCGTATCTTTTATAATCGAAAAAAAATTTAAAAATTAACCTACAGCATTTCCAACACTGAAAATCGGAAGGTACAAGGCAACCATTAATAAACCAATAATGGCTCCGATTAAAACAATCATTAATGGTTCTATTATAGTGGACAACGCACCAACAACCGCATCAAACTCTTCTTCATAATATTTAGCAATACTCTCAAACATTTCTTCCATATTACCGGTTTTTTCGCCGACAGCAGTTAGTTGAGATAGAGCCAATGGAAAAGCGTGAGACTCCCTAGCAAGAAGTACGGATAAAACTTCACCTGTAGTAATTTGTTTTGAAATTCTGTTCATTGAATAAATAAATACCAAGTTATTAGTTACTTGTTTTGAAATTCTAATAGTATCAATAATACTTACACCCGCTCGTGTTAAATTTGCCATAATCATACACATTCTTGAGACCACTGCTTTTCGCGTTAAATCTCCAAATAAGGGTAGTTTTAAAAATTTTTGATGAGCCCAATGTCTAAATCCTTCTGAGTTTGTGTAAATAAATTTAAAAATAAAACGTATAGCAATTATTGATAAAACTATTTTTAAAATGTTACCGCCATCGGCAATAAACCGGCTGGCATCTACAATAATAAGTGTTGGCCCGGGTAACTTCACTCCCATGCTTGCATACATCTTTTCAAAAACAGGAACGACTTTCCAAAGCATGAAAATTGTAATAGTTGTCGCAACAGTGAAAAGCATTATAGGATAAAATAATGCACTCTTAATTCCAGATCGAATTTTTGCATTCTTTTCCAGCATCTCAACTAGTTTAATTAAAAACTCATCAAGCTTACCACTGGCTTCACCTGCTGAAACCATATTTAGATAAATATTATCAAATACGTTTGGATGTTTTCCAAAAGCTTCTGTTAAATTAATACCAGCGTTTAAATCTTTAACAATTTTGTGAGCAGTCATTTTCATTTTCATATGATTTGTCTGATCCCTAATCATTCTAATACTGTCTAGGATAGGCAAACCTGCTTTGATCATAGTTGAAACTTTTTTGGTGAATTGAAGTAATTCAGGTGGAGGTACTGTGGCCCATGGACCAAAGTTTAAATATATTTGACCATCTTTTAATATTATCGGCGCATCACTTATTGGAATGTCATCAATGCTGGGCTCAGCTTTTTTATTAGATTTTTTTATACCAGTAACAATAATTTTCTTTTTACGAAGCTCAATCTGGGCTAACTTTGAGTCACCTGCACTAATTTCACCAGAAACTTTTTTACCAGCTTGAACACCAGAATACGCAAATACAGACATAAATTATATTACTAAAATCCTCGTATATTCTTTTACATCAATCACACCAGAAACTATGAAACTTCTACCAATCTCTTGCATTGTTTGAAAACCACCTTTTTTTGCAGCCGCAAGAAGACCGTCTGCCCTTTCGTCACTTAAAATTGCAGCTTCTAATTCTGGATTTTTTTTCAAAACTTCATAAATGCCTTGTCTTCCTTTATATCCGCTTCCACCACACTCATCACAACCCGCTCCCTTTTGGGGTTTAAAAGTTGCAACCTCTTCTTTTGTAAATCCAATTTTAAGCAAATCATGCTCTTTAACCTCAGTGTCTTCCGTTAAACAAGATTTACAACATCTTCTGGCTAATCTTTGTGCAACAATTAAACTAAGAGCTGATGCAACCATAAAGTTTGGTACACCCATGTTTGTTAATCTCACAACCGTTGAGATTGCATCATTTGTGTGAAGCGTACTTAATAATAAGTGACCTGTTAATGCAGCTTTAATTGCAATATTAACCGTAGCCTGATCTCTAATCTCTCCAACCAGAATTACTTCAGGGTCTTGTCTTAAAAATGATTTTAAAATTGCTTCAAATGACAAACCAATTTCCGCATTCGCTTGTACTTGACCCACCCCTTTTAAATAAAATTCAACAGGATCTTCTGCTGTCATAATATTTGTTCCAGGTTTGTTAATTTTTTTTATACAACCATATAAAGTGGTAGACTTACCAGATCCCGTAGGCCCAGTTACAAGAACCATTCCTTGGGGTGCAGATATCGCTGAAACTAAAGCATCATAATTATGTTTTTCCAAACCAATTTGCTCCAAACCAAGATCAGGTCCTGCTGCTAATAAACGCATAACAACTCTCTCACCTTCTTTAGCTGGTATTACTGAAAAACGAACATCTATATCAATATCATCTTCTGATTTAGGTTTTGGATTTTTAAATTGTAATTTACCATCTTGTGGTAATCGTCTCTCAGAAATATCACAACCTGACATAATTTTTAATCTTGTAATAATTGCGTTGTAATTATCCATTAATAACTGTGTATACTGATCTTGAATTTGTAAGACACCATCTTTTCTAAATCTAATTCTTGCTTCACCTCTTCTATAAGGTTCAATGTGAATATCAGAAACTCCTCCATGAAAAGAGTCTAATAAAATCTGATCGACAAAATCGACAACCGTATTATCCTCTCCTGCTGCCCCAGGTTTTTTTGCAAACCTTAAGTTTGACATAGGTTTTTTCACACCACCTGGCATTCCAGGTTTTGCACCGGATTTAGTTGCCGTACCCGCTGCATCTTTAGCTGACACAAATCCGTCTAAAACTGATTTAAATTTCATTGCGGCATCAAAATTTGAAGGTTTGACGACATACATTTCAATATTACAAGCCGTCATACCTTTTATCCTTCCAGATAAATTAGATTTTGTAGGATCAACAATGGCAACTTTTAAAATTCTACCAACTAAATCGAAAGGTAAAATTTCATTTGTAATCACAAAATCTTTAGGTAATTTTTTAACTGCCTCTTTTTTTACTAATGTTTCAGTTAATTGAATTTTTCTTAGGGCATAATTTCTAGATATGACGTTTACGATATCGTCTTCACTAACTTTTTTATCTTCAACTAAATAATTTAAAATTCCAAGTGGAGTTTTGCCATTTCCATCATATTTTTTCTTCGCTTCAGCTAATATTTGATCATTTACTTTACCTGTCATTTTGAGCAATGAAGATATTTTCGTACTTATTTCAGGAGATAAATGAGCCATAATTAATTACTTAATTATATAATACTTTAGATTAATTAAACAATCCTAGCTGTAATAAATATTAACAATTGAGTTTTATTGTCAGTTTCTGTCTTTGTTTCAAAAAATGTGCCCAATATTGGTATTCTACTAAGCAATGGAACTCTATTGTTATTGTCTGTTTTAGTGGCTTTGTAAACTCCACCCATAATAGCAACGTCTCCATCGCTAATTTGTATCGTTGAATTCACGGCTTCAGTGTTAATCGGCACATCTGAATCGCCTACACCTGATGCGTCTGTTTCACCTGGAGAGCTATTATTTAAACCTATTACTAATTCTATTTTATCTCCCCTTATTTGTGGAGTAACAGATAAATTTAAATTTAATGCGACATCCGTAGTCTCTGATGCAGCAGTTGCACTGCCAGATATTACTTTTTTAACCGTTAAACCTTGTGTGATTGTTGCTGCCTGTCCATTCATCGCAAACAGTTTTGGATTTGATACTGTTTCTGAGTTAGTATTGTTAACAGAGGCGTTTATTATTGCCTGCAACCTAGCAGAACCTAAATTACCCAGTAACATCATCCCGCCTTTAATTGTCACATCTTCAAAGTCATCTCCTCCCCCAACATTTGGTCCCGTCACCTCAAGGCCTGGAGAAGCTACCTCGACTTGGGTAATATTATTTCCAGTTGTTCTATCGGCTACAGCAGCACCGGCTTGTAAATTTGCATCAAAAGACTCGGCAAATCCTTCGGATGCATTCACAATATAGGCTTCAATCATCACTGCTTGTTTTGGGGTATCAATTTTATTTAATATTTTTTCAACTTCATTCAATTGCTCAGTTGTACCTGTTACGAAAAGTTGGTTATTCAATTGGTCATTATTTATTGTAACCCCTTCAATAACTGCTGTTAAAGTGCCTGACATTGCTCCTGACTCGTTATGAAAAACTCTAAAAATTTCAGTAAAGGTCTCTTCTTCTGTATCTGCACCATCAGTTGCTTGCACAGCATCTGAAGCTGTTCCTCCAGGTACAGTTCCAGTTTGAAGTGATGCTAATTTTTTAGTTATACCAACTTTATTTTCTATAGCCGCAACATAATTTTCTTTAGTATCAACTCTCAACAAACCAGATACCGGATCTTCTTTCATTACTAAATCATTCATATCAAGAAGAACATACATTGCTGAACCCCAATTAATATCTTGAAAATCTAAAGTAATTTCGGCACTTACATCTTTTCCTATAATTATATTTCTTTTTACTAAGCCAGCAAAAAGTCTTAGGGCGGATTTGATATCTATAGAGTTAAATTTTAAAGTGACTGGCAAAGTCTCTAAATTTTTAATTCTTTGGTTTAAATCTCTAATTTTAAATTCTACTTTTTGGATATTGCCGTCAGCATCAATTATTTGATCCTGTAAGGAAATTCTTCTGTTAGATTTAAAAACAGATTCTTTAGATGCGCTCCCTCCCATAATAGCTTGGGTCTCTTTGTGAAATTCACCTGCTTCTTTTTTAAAATTTCTTGCAGTACCCCTTTCATCAAAAACATCAACTTCCAATGGTGCTCCTCCATCAGCTGTATCGTAGGCCATTTTTGGACGTTTCTCTTTTTTTGCACAAGCGGTAAGTGCAAAAAGTAATATTATAAAAAAAGAAAGTGTTTTTTTCATCTCTATCTAAATAAATCCTCTACGTCTGTTGATCCAGCATCGCCGGAGTCAGCGTTTGTATCCGTGGGTTGGCTTTGAGCTTCTTGTGTAGCTATGGCAGTTTCTGCATCTGCATCTGTTGCAGGTGTACCACCTGCCTGTGGCTCAGTTCCAGGTGCTGCCGGTGTACTAGTTGCTGCCGGTAAAGAAGATATGGCCGTATCGCCAACAAGAGGAGTGTTTATTTTGAACAAAAATTCTCTACCATCTTGAATTACTGTCATTTGATTAGATTGTATTTTTACAATTTTTCCTTTTTTATCACCAAGCGTATCGCCTTCCCTCACCATAAATTGCGCACTATCTATTTCGACTATAGCAAGATTCTTAGGATTAATTGAATAATCTAAAACACTTTTAATATCTAAATTTTGATAACTACCATGGTTATTTACATGTATTGGAATTCTTACATACTGATCTACATCTATTAAGGTCTCATCCTCTAGATCATTATCTAATGTTTCCAGATCATTAACTTCTAATATTTCATCTAGAGTTCTTCTGTATAATTTAGCAATTTCTTTAAGGCTTTGTTTTTTTTCAGTAATATGTAAATAAAAAGGAAGTAAAAGTTTTTGGTCAATTTTAATCTCTTCTTCTATCTCTAAGTTGTTAAAAGCCGCAACCTCTGAGGCATCAAGTTTGTAATATCCGGATATGATATTTATAGTCTCTCCCTCTTTAACCATGTGATATCTGTTGGGAATAACTATTCTGTTGCCTGGTATAATAGTGTTTTTACCCGGTATAATTGCGTTTGCATTTTCAATCTCTTCTTTAGTGAAACCATATTTCTTCGAAATAGTATCAATTGTTTCATTCCTTAAAACTATATGTGTCTTTGGAATGTTTCCAAATTCTATTTTTTTTCTTGGAGTTAGGTAGCTTTTTGTGGATTTAACTCTTCTTTTTTTAGCAGAGTTATAAGTTTTAGAAACCGCAACCCCTTTTAACTGGTATCTAGTGATATCGTGACCAGATATCGGGTCAATATTTATAATCTTTGATACATAGTCGTCTCTTGCACTTTTGGGCAAGGGTACCTTTTCTTTAATCGGTGTAGCAACAGCTTGGGCTTCAGTTGCGGTATCAGTTGAAGTTGGTGTTTCAACTTGAGCAACTTTATCAGGCGCTCTAAGTAACTTTTCTACATTTTCAATATCCCCCTCTTTATTTTCTACATCAGCTTCAGCAACTTGTTCATTGCTTACTTCTTGCTCAGGGACAATGGCCTCTTCTTGCTCTGGTTCTGGCTTTTGTTCAACAACTGGCTCAGGGTCAGCTAAACTTCTTGTGAAAGGGTCGTCAGCAAAAGAGTTTTGATTTAACAAACTAAAGACAAATAAAAGGATAAAGATTTTATAATAACTCATTATTTAAACTTTCTCCTTGCTCCAGCTTTAACAAGCTTCTCTAATCTCTTT
>CBFHHD010000002.1:26605-49118 GCA_965655605.1 Candidatus Pelagibacteraceae bacterium
TATTGTCAAAAACTTCGCCTTCGAGTGGTTCTAACTGAATGCTTAAAGTAAATTTTTTGGAGATACTTTCATTTGGTATCTCTTCTGGTTTTAAATTGTCTCCCCTTGCTACCTTATATAAATTGGCTATGTCAGCCTTAGTAAAGTTTGCAAAATTTTCTAATTTAGCTTCTTCCACCGAAGCTTCTTTAGTAAAAAGCTCAACCATTTTAGAAACACTTTGATCATCTTTGGAAACACCTTCGATCATCACAGTATGTTTATCTTTAATTTCAAATTGAGAAATTCTAATATTTTCAGGTATAATTTTTATTAAACTTGAAATTAGTTCTGTAGTTGTTTTTTTATTTTCACCTAAAACTTTTTGAAGCTCACGAGTTTCTTTTTTAGTTTTTGCAATTTTTCCATCATAAACTTTAAGCATATTTTTTTTTTGTTCAACATCTTGTAACTCTGAAGAGTTTGCTAAAATAGTATTTCCATTTTCAATAATTTTTAAAACATTAAATGGAATTACATGCCCAAGTCCAAGAAAAATAACTACAAGACCAATAGTCATAAAAAATTTACCAGCAGCTGTAGATTTTCTATTAATTTTTAGTTGATCTATTTTAGGTACAAAATTAAACTTAAAAATTTCATCAGTCGCATTTGGTATTTCAAAGGCATTTAATTTTCTTAAAGCTGATCCCACTGCGGACGCACTCATAGAAATATTTGGTAAAGAATCTACATATTTTTTAGCATCATCATCAACTTCAATGGACTCGGCTGGATCGTATTCTTTAATCACCAATTCTTCTCCTAAGTGTTTGGATAGACCGGCTGAAAAATTTTTAACTCTTCCTTTGTCTGTAAATAAATTTATTAATGCAATTGGCTCTGCTTCAAACCTAGTTTCAAACTCAACTAACGCTTGTTTAATTTGTGAACCAACTCTTTCAAAAATTTCATCCCAAAATTCATTTAATACATCAGCTACATCCTCAACTGTATCAAGAAGAACTTGATCTGCCTCTACAATATTAAGCTCTACTAAAGTAACACCTTTGGATGATGCAATGGCAACATAACTATTTTCTTTTTGATAATTTAAAATTGCAACTGGCTGTTCAAACCCTTCTTCACCAAAAGCAGGAACCAAAGCGTTAAATTGGTTGTTAGAATTAATATCTAATACAACTGGATTAACTCCAGCTAATCTAAAAATATTCATGTAAGCTTCGATGGTTTTTGTCTCTGCTGCAAATAACAAAATGTCCATTACACCCATCTCTTCATTTGAACCTATAACTTTATAAGACGTTTCAAAACCATCCATTGTTTCTGGTGTTTGTTCGAACTGCTCCCAAAAACCTCCAAGCTCAACAGACTCTTTAAGATCCTTTTCATCCATCGTTGGTATTTGTAAATTATAAGTTGTTACAATTGAGTTAGGTAACGAAACTGAAACATCCTTAGACTTTAATTTTATTGAAGAAATAGAATTTTTTATTTGATCACTTAAATAAGTCGAGGCTGTGAAAATATCCTGGTCTTGACCTATGCCTGCAATCTTTTGGTATGAATATTCCTTTAAGTGATAGGTTCCTTTTTTTTGTTCTAAATAGCAAAGCTGAATATCGGTATCCCCAAGTACAATTCCTGTAATGTTCTCTTTTTTAAGTTTATTTTTGCCTACAAAATCAATTAAAGGCTTAAAAGCTTTGTCAATAAATTCAGTAATTTTATCAGCCATTATTTTTTAAACGCCAGGTTGATTCAACCAAGTGTTGTAATTGTTACAATATGAAAAAATTGTTAATTTACAATGTATTTTTATGTTTTGGGCATGTGACTCAATTGATTCAAAACACTTGAAAAATAAGCTTTTTTAGATCAACTAGCTCGATATGAGTCTTGAAGATAAACT
Source organism: Candidatus Pelagibacteraceae bacterium (assembly GCA_965655605.1). GTDB lineage: Bacteria > Pseudomonadota > Alphaproteobacteria > Pelagibacterales > Pelagibacteraceae > HIMB114. The sequence goes on from CBFHHD010000002.1 coordinate 28,518, forward strand.
AAGAGATTACCCAAATCAGTATGAATTGTCAGATCTGCACATCAGATCGAATCAGCCAATGGCAATCAGAGAAAACGGTGTAATAAGAACTTTTCCAAATGACGTAATCACAAGGCAGGATATAGAAAGTTACTGGAAAAAATGTTTAGACAAAGCTCAATTTGATTACTTAACTCAAAATGGAGATTTAGACTTTGCAATAGTTGTGGACGGTCAAAGATTTAGAGCGAATGGGTATTATTGTTCGTTTGGACCAAGTATGGTTTTAAGAAAAATTGTTACAGAAATTCCAAATATTGATAAACTTGGATTACCAGATGCAGCTCACGCCGCAATAACACATAAAACTGGTTTAGTTTTAGTAACAGGCCAAACAGGTTCTGGTAAATCAACATCACTAGCTGCAATGATCGATCAAATTAATACGCATCGTGCAGAAAACATTATTACTATTGAAGACCCGATTGAATTTGTTCACCCCCCAAAGAAAAGTATTATATCTCAAAGAGAAGTTGGAAAAGATACTGGGAGCTTTGGTAAGGCATTAAAATCTGCTCTAAGACAAGATCCTGATATCTTGCTTGTCGGTGAGATGAGGGATTTAGAAACAATTTCTTTGGCACTAACTGCCGCTGAAACAGGTCACTTAGTTTTTGGAACACTGCACGCAAGTTCAGCTTCATCAACTATAACACGTATCCTAGATGTATTTCCTCCTGCGCAAAAAACACAAGCTCAAACTATGTTGGCGGGATCTATAAGATTAGTTATGTCACAACAACTTTTGAAAAGAAAAGGTGGCGGCAGAGTTGGTGCACATGAAATTATGACAGGCACTCCAGCTGTTAGAAACTTAATAAGAGAGGGTAAAACTGAACAAATTCAGTCTACTCTACAAACTTCTGCAAAAGAAGGAATGTTCACAATGGAAAAATGTATGGAGAATTTAAAAAACAAAGGTTTAATAGAGTAGTTTAATTTTTCTTATCGTTATCTACAAATCTTTGAACAGGAATTTGGGTTTTGATTTTTCCTGTACCTTTGCACTTACTTTCAATTGTGCTGCCTTTACCCCTATTCTCTGCAGCGGAATTAGGATTGTCTTTACCGGTACAACTAATATCTAGATCCATGTCTGCTTCAATTTTAACAGTCATCTCTTTAAATGTAATACGGTTTGCATTCACCTCTGTTACTGCATTCTCATACACAAAATTTATAAGCATGAACGAAAAAAAGCCTAGACAGAAAATTTTTAAATCTCTATATTTTTTCATAATGAAAATATTAAAATATTTTATAAGTATATTATTATTTAACTTAATTTTTAGCAATTCTTCATTTGCTAAAATTTGGGAAATATCTTGTCAAAAAGATAATAATGCTATGACAGTTGTCTATTCGCATAAAAGAAAGCAGGCAATAATAACAAATATCAATGGTAAAAAAACAAAAGTTAATTTTGCAATCAATAAGTCTGTAGCAGGATCGTTTCAATCAAACGGACAAGTTGGTGGATTAAAAACTAAGATAAATTTTAATATTAATAATAGAGAACTTTCATATACTCAGGCATCATTACGTGGATCAAACTATTTTTTAAAGTGCAAAAAACCTGTTCTTAAAAAAGACGAATAAATTAAAATTTTAAAAACAATTTAGTTCCGCCAAGGCCATCATTTTGATGCACATACTTAACTTCTTTAGCAATAGATTTTATAAAATGAACTCCCAAACCTCCAGGTTTTACATCGTTTAAATCTCTAGACTGTATTTTATCAATTGCTACTTGTTTGCCAAAATCTCTTATTGCAATAATTAAATTTTCTTTAATTTTCTCAATATTGAAAGTTATCTTTTTGCTTTTATCCATCTCATAGGCGTACCTTATGATATTTTGGACAGCCTCATCAATTGCAAGAATGACTGCATCAAGATCTTTAACATTAACCTTATACTCATTGATAGCATCTCTAACATTTTGTCTTACTATCTTTAAATTTTTGGGATCGGATAAAATTTCAAACTTCATTACTTGTTTAAACTACAGTATTAGTACTTCATAAACTAAAAAAATATTTATGAAACTGTCAATTGTATCTCCCAGCTACAAAGAGGTTAAAAACCTGGATGATTTTACTACACAAATACACAAGACCTTATTAAACAAGGTAGAAGATTTTGAAATCATAATAGTTGATGACAACTCTGAAGATGGATCAGAAGAAATTTTTCAAAAACTAGAAAAAAAATATCAAAATTTTAATTATTTTATAAGAAAAAAACTACCAAGAGACCTATCGCAATCATGTTTGCTTGGGTTTAAAAATGCGAAATTTAATAATATTTTAGTTTTAGATTGTGATTTACAGCATAATCCCAGCGATATTATTAAACTAATTGATAATTATGAAAAATCGGATTTTAATATTGTTGTTGGAGCAAGAAAATTTTTTTCAAATATTGGTGGATTAAGTGCATTAAGGCAGGCTGCTTCAATCTTAATTATTTTAATTTTCAATACACTGTTAAAGAAATATACGAATGATCCTATGAGTGGATTTTTTCTTTTTAATAAAAAAATATTTATGAACAGCAATGTTTTTTTTGGGAAAGGTTTCAAAATTTTAATAGACTTAATTTACAATACTAATGAAAATATTTTATGCAAAGATGTTTACATAGACTTTCAACATCGTAAGCGAAACAAAAGCAAAATGAATATTAAAATCTTAATTTATATACTTGAGTTTACATTTAAAAATTTTTTCAAAAGACTGCTGAAATGAACGAAAAAGAATTGATTAAAATTGCATCAAGCACACTATTTTATGGTTTTACAAAAAACCATGTAAAAAAAATAACCTGCAAAAATAGAATTTGCGGTGATGAAATTGTTATGGGAATTGATACTAACAAAAATCAAATTGCTTTTGAGTGCAAAGCTTGTATTTTAACTCAAGCATCCGCGTCAATATTGGCCAAAAATTATAAAAAATTAGATAAGGAAAATCTTAAAAAGTATGCCGAAAGCATTGAAAATTTTTTTCAAAATAAAATAAAACTACCTAAAGAAATTAGTGAGTTTAGCAAGCTGTTGATTGATAAAAATAAAAATAGAAAAGAGTGTATAATGTTACCATTTAATGCGTTAGAAAAAATTATAAATGATTAAAAACCTAATTCAAAATAAAGCCGAGGAAATTTCTATTCTTGAGGGGAATGATAAACTTGAATATTTAATAGACTTAGCCAAAGACGCAAAACCACTGGAGGAAAAATATAAAGTAAATGATAATAAAATCTTTGGATGCGCATCTAATCTTTGGGTAGTAGGAAACTTAACTCAAGATAAAACAATTGAGTATAAATTTGATGCAGACTCTTTTATAACAAAAGGTACCGCGAAACTTGTTATTGATATTCTAAATAATCAAAGTGCGGAGGAAATTTCTGAGTTGGTAAAAGAAGATTTTAAACCTCTTGGGATTATGGAACTTTTGACAGCTCAAAGACAAAATGGTCTTGGAAATTTATTGGATTATATAATTAAAATTGCAAAATCTAAGTAACCATTGGTGAAGTTAATTCGTATAGTCTACTTTTTGTTCTCTTAAAAACAAACTCTAAAGCGCTTGCAGAATTAATATCCTCTAAAGATGTTTTCGCACTTACCATTAATTTAATTCTATTCTCGTAAAAAACATCAATAAGGGTAATAAATCTTTGTTGTTGATTAGCAATTCCTTCATTAAAGTTAGGTATATTTTCAATAATTATAAATTTACAAAATTTCGCAATCTCAATGTAATCTTCTGCGCCTAAATTTTGATCGCACAACTCTTTGAAATCAAATCTAGCAACCCCATCATAAAACTGCTCTAGAGGGAATTTTCGTCCTCTAATTATAATTTCTTTTTCTAATTTTTTTCTATCTTTTGTCAGTTTTCTAAATAATTGGTTTATGCTTGATAGTGCTTTCTTATCATTTGGATGAAAAAACCTATCGATTTTAGCTACATCTTGTTTTCTGTAATCTAAATCACCTTTGAGTTCATATTCATAAATCTTTTCTTTTATAACTTTTAAGAATGGCAAAAACTGCTCTCTTTGCAATCCATCTTTGTAAAGATCTTTAATTTTTATATTTGATGTAATTAAAATAAAAATCTTTTCTTCAAATAAAGATTCAAATAATTTCCCAAGTATCATTGCATCGACAATATTTGTGACTTGGAACTCATCAAAATATAGAAAATCGATTTTTTCCTTTAAAGATCTGGCAAATTGAGTGAGTAAATTTTCAGCTTTTTCATTTTTTTGATTTTCTTGAAGAAAATTATGCACCTCAATCATAAATTTATTAAAATGAGTCTTCTTTTTTCTGACCTCTATAAAATCATAAAAAGCACTACAAAGCATGGTTTTTCCAACGCCTACATCTCCATAAATGTAATAACCAAACTTATCAGGAGATTTGCTAAATAACTTTTTTAATAAAGTTTTATCGTCACTTAATATTGCTTGAAATTCATCTAACTTTTCAACTAAATCAAGCTGTTCACTATTTTTTTTTATACTGTTTTTGTTACAAAAACTGGAAAAGAATTGTTTAAAAGATTTCATTATTTTTATTCACCTGTGTTATAACAAATTTTAGTACCAATAATGAAGACTATTAATTTACATATTACCGCAGATAAAACGGCAAAAGCTAAAAAGTTGAGGCAGTTGCTAATAAAAAAGCATCTAAATTACTCAATAAATAAATCGGATGTTGTGATTGTAATTGGGGGTGATGGCTTTATGCTGGATATTTTAAAAAAATACCAAAAATACAATTTACCTTTTTATGGAATTAACACAGGAAACAGAGGCTTTCTTTTAAACTCTTATCAATCAACAGATATAATCAGCAGGATAAGCAAGTCTAATAAAGTATCACTCTATCCCCTTGAGGCTAAAATAAAAACAAGAAATGAGGTAAAAAAGATTGTAGCAGTCAATGAAGTTTCAATTTTCAGGCACACTAAGCAAACTGTTAAGTTGGAAATAATAGTAAATGAAAAAAAACAAATAAAAGAATTGGTTGGTGACGGTATTTTGGTAGCAACACCTGCCGGCAGTACTGCATATAACTTATCAGCTAATGGACCAATATTAAATCTTGATAGCAATTACCTTGCTGTAACACCCATAAGTCCTTTCAGACCTCGAGGGTGGAAAGGTGCAACAGTTTCCAATAACTCAAAAATTATAATTAAAAATTTAGATATTAAAAAAAGACCCGTAAATGCTGTCGCTGACAATATCGAAGTAAAGAATATTAAATCTGTTGAAATAAAACTTAATAAAAAGAAAAAATTTACTGTTTTGTATGATAAAAAATTTGGTTTAAGGGAAAGAAATTTAGCCGAGCAATTTAAATTTTAAAGGATTCTCCACAACCACATCGCTCTGTTTCGTTTGGATTGTTAAACACAAATGAAGATGTGAACTTATCAACTTTATAATCCATTTCAGTTCCAAGCAAATACATAATTGCTTTTGGATCAATAAATACATTTACACCTTCAATGTTAATTTTTTCATCTCCAACGACTTCTTTGTTGATGTAATTCATGTCATAGGTCATACCAGCACATCCACCAGATATTACTGAAATTCTCAGTCCTATAGATTTTTTATAGTCTTCAGATTTCATAATTTCTTTAAGTCTTTCTTTGGCTTTTTCTGAAAAGGTTAATACAGTGCTCATAATCCTAATTCCAATCGCGCAGCTTCAGACATTTTAGTTTTATCCCAAGGTGGTTCCCAAACAATTTTTACTTCTACCTCATCTAATTCAGAAATTTCTTCTACTGTCCTTCTTACCTGCATGGGCAAGGTTTCTGCTACAGGGCAATGCGGGCTAGTCAAAGTCATGTCAAGAGTTACTTTTTTATCTTCAATTTTGACATTATAGATTAAACCTAACTCATAAATATCTACTGGAATCTCAGGATCATAAACTGTTTTTAGTTTTTCAACAATCATATCCATTATTTGATTATCTTTTTCGTTCATTATTCTAATTAGTTAAAGATTATCATAGTTTAACGTTTCTGAAAAGGTAGACCAGCACATTGTGGCACATTTAGAACGCATAGGAAATTTTTGAACCTCAGAAAAAGTCATTAACAAATCCTTGTCACTGATATCTAAAAAATCAAAGTTAAACGCTTTATTCTCTACCATTTTAATAAAATTATCTAAAACATTTTTAGCGCTTATAATTTTTTTTTTATTTAAAACCTCTGTGAGTATTGATGCTGAAGAAATTGATATTGCACAACCAGCTCCTTGAAATGTAATTTCTTCAATTATATTCGATTTAATATTTGTAAAAATTTCAACCTTATCACCACAGAGCGGGTTATTTCCTGTTGAGCTATGAGTGCATGGATCAAGTTTTTTAAAATTATTTGGAGATTTACTATGTTTTAATATTGCGCTTTGATAAATATTTAATTGGCTCATTTAACTAAAAATTTTTTCACATTTTTTTATCGCTTCATCTAAAGCATAAATGTCGTCTTTTTCATTATAAACTCCAAAAGAAACTCTTATTGAAGAATTTAAATTTAGGCGGTCATGTAAAATTTGACAGCAATGATGCCCTCCTCTTACAGCCACCCCTTCCTGGTCAAAGATAGTAGCTACATCGTGAGAATGAATGTTTTTAATGTTTAGTGAGAACACGCTTCCTTGATTTTTTGGCGATCCTACAAGTTCTATATTTTTATTTTTTTTCAATGTTTCAATTGCCAAATCTTTCAATCCATCTTCATGTTTTGCGATATTTTCTTTGCCAATTTGATTGATGAATTTTATAGACTCTTTTAAAGCAACAACTTCTGCGGTAGGCATTGTACCCGCTTCAAATTTCCATGCTCCCTTTGCGTAAGCAACATCATCTTTAGAAACATGATCTATCATCCCTCCCCCGCCGATAAATGGTTCAAATTTCTCTAACCATTTATATTTAATATAAAGAAGTCCTACACCTGTAGGACCGTACATTTTATGGGCAGAAAATGCATAAAAATCACAACCCATATCTTGCACATCTGTTTTTAGGTGTGCTGCTCCCTGTGTGCCATCTACGCATACTGGTATATTAAATTCTTCTGCAATTTCTTTTATTTTTTTAATATCAACAATCGTGCCTGTTACGTTTGACATATGAGTAACAGAAATTATTTTTGTTTTATTGGTAATTAGTTCTGGCAATTTTTCTATCAAAAGATTTCCCTTATCATCAATTGGGATGAATTTAATTTTTGCCTTTTTCTTTTTTCTAATAAAATGCCATGGAACATAATTTGCATGATGCTCTAGTTCAGTCGAAATTATTTCATCACCTTCATTAATAAAATTTTCTCCAAAACAATTGGCTACTAAATTTAAGGACTCGGTAGAATTTTTTGTAAACACTATTTCGCCATCGTCACCACAATTGATAAACTTTTTTAATTCACTTCTTGTGTCTTCGTATTTTTCTGATGCGTTTGCGGCTAATTGATAAATTCCTCTACCAACATTAGCAAACTCGTATGAATAAAATTCATTTAATTTGTCAATTACAACTTTTGGCTTCTGCGAAGAATTTGCACTATCTAAATAAGTAAGCCTTTTACCTTTAATTTTTTTTTCAAAAATTGGAAATTGTTTTTTTACATCTAAAGTCATTAAAATTTATTTAACTCATTTAATTTATCAAAAAAAATACTCTTAATATTTTCGTTTTTAATTTTGTTAATTACTTCTGCTAAAAAGCCCTCAATCATCATTTTCTTTGCTTTTTGCTCATCAATACCTCTGGACCTTAGGTAAAATATTGACTCAGGGTCAATGCTACCAGATGATGACCCATGACTACATTTTACATCATCTGCATATATTTCTAACTCAGGTTTAGATAAAAATTTAGATTGATCAGAAAGCAGCAAGGCTCTTGAAAGTTGATAACCATCTGTTTTTTGCGCTTTAGATTTTACAAATATTTTACCTTGAAAGGCTGCAACGGACTCATCGTGTAAAGCAGATTTAACAAACTGTGAGCTTTTTGTATTTTCTTCATTATGATTTGTTTCCCATTTTATTTCATGGAAACATTTTTGACTTAAATGTTGAATGTTATTAAGTGATACAAATGAATACTGTCCATTTAGATTTGAAATTATTTCATCTCTACATGAGCTAACGTTATGAGAAAAATTATAATTTTCAAAAACAGAATTTGTCTCAAGGTTAGATCTTATAAAATTGTAAATTGTTTTGTTTTTACTCGCGCTATTTAAATAGTAGCTCGTAAGTTTAGCGTTTTTTTCAATTATAATATCTAAATTTTTTGTAAAAAATAAAAATTTACCATCTTCAAATATATTTTTTTCATAAATTTCAACATTTGAAGACTCGTCTAAATAAATAAAATTTTTGTTATTAATATTATTTCCTGAAAATTTTTTTGAAAAATAATTATATATTACAATTGGTTTGCTTACTGTGTAATTTTTATTAATTTTAATTTCATAACCAGGAGTATAAAAAGCATTATTAAAATCAATAATTTGATTTTTTATAATTTCGTAAGGCTCATCTCTTTTATAACTTGAAATTTCAAAACCGTTTTCTTTGATATCTTCACTGATTAAAAAACCATCTCTAAATACAACCTTATAGTGATCAAAAGTTTCACAAAATGTGCCGTCAAATGATTTTTCAACACTGTTTGAAAACTTAAGAGTTTCAAAATTATTTAAATCCTTTGAAAGAGGGGAGTATTTCCAATTCTCTTGTTTAAGATTTGGAATTCCTTTTTGGCAATACCTTTCAAAAGCGTCGGTTCTTGATTTGAGATTATAATTATCTACTATTCCAGATTCTTTAAAATTTTTAAAATGGCTTTTTAGTTTTTCTAAATCATTCATTTAACTAATAAATTTTGCATAACCTTCATTTTCTAATTCTAATGCTAATTTCCAATCGCCACTTTCGACTATTTTTCCGTCAGAAAAAACATGAACAAAATCAGGCTTAATATAATTTAATAATCTTTGGTAGTGCGTGATTATTAAAAAAGATCTTTCTGGAGATCTCATTGCATTCACTCCGTTTGACACAACTTTTAATGCATCAATATCTAAACCAGAGTCTGTTTCATCCATGATTACAAATTTCGGTTCAAGCAATGACATTTGAAGAATCTCGTTACGTTTCTTTTCACCACCAGAAAAGCCAACATTTAATGGTCTAGATAACATCTCTTTGTTTATCTTAAGTTTCTCAGATTTATCTTTTACTAAATTTAAAAATTCTACAGCGTTTAATTCTTTTTCTCCTTTAGCTTTTTTAATAGCGTTTAAAGATGTTCTTAAAAAATTATTTGTAAATACCCCAGGTATCTCCGTTGGATATTGAAAAGCTAAAAATACTCCCTCACATGCCCTTTCTTCAGTATTTAGATCTAGGATATTTTTATCATTTAATTTAATTTCACCTTCAGCTTCATATCCTTCTTTTCCAGATAGCGCATAAGATAAGGTGCTTTTCCCAGATCCATTTGGACCCATTATTGCATGAACTTCACCTTTATTAATTTTTAAATCTAAACCTTTGATTATTTCCTTGTCTTCAATTTTAACCTTTAAATTCTTTATATTAATCATTAACCAACGCTACCCTCTAAGCTTATCCCAACCAGTTTTTGAGCTTCAACCGCAAATTCCATCGGCAACTGTTGGAGAACCTCTTTACAGAAACCGTTCACTATTAAGCTCACCGCTTCCTCTTGGTTCAAACCTCTTTGCCTACAATAAAAAAGCTGATCATCACTTATTTTTGATGTGGTCGCTTCATGCTCTACTTCTGATGAAGAGTTTTTATTTTCAATATATGGCACAGTATGAGCGCCACACTTGTTGCCCACTAAAAGTGAATCGCATTGCGTGAAATTTTTTGATCCTGTTGCCTTTGGGTGTATGCTAACCAAACCTCTGTAAGTGTTGTCAGCTTTGCCTGCAGAAATACCTTTGGAGATTATTTTACTTTTTGTATTTTTTCCTAGATGTATCATTTTAGTTCCCGTGTCTGCTTTTTGATGATTGTTTGTTATTGCAACAGAATAAAATTCACCTTGAGAATTGTCTCCTCTTAATATGCAACTAGGATACTTCCAAGTAATTGCAGATCCTGTTTCAACTTGTGTCCATGAAATTTTTGAGTTCTTTCCTCTGCAGTCACCTCTTTTAGTAACAAAATTATAGATACCACCTTTTCCATCTTTATCTCCAGGGTACCAGTTTTGAACAGTTGAATATTTAATTTCGGCACCATCTAAGGCTACCAACTCTACATTGGCAGCATGCAATTGATTTTCATCTCTCATAGGGGCAGTGCAACCTTCGAGGTAAGACACATAACTGTCTGTATCTGCAATAATTAAAGTTCGTTCAAACTGACCTGTATTTTCCGCGTTAATTCTAAAGTAAGTAGACAATTCCATTGGGCATCTTACTCCAGGCGGAATGTAAACAAATGAACCATCTGTAAATACCGCTGAATTTAAAGTTGCAAAAAAATGATCAGAAACTGGTATTACGGATCCCAAATACTTTTTAACAAGATCAGGGTGCTCTCTTGTTGCTTCAGAAATTGAACAGAATATTACACCAATCTCTTTCAGCTTATCTTTAAATGTTGTTGCGACCGAAACTGAGTCAAACACCGCGTCGACAGCAACACCAGCTAATCTCTTTTGCTCCTCAAGAGGAATTCCAAGTTTTTCATAAGTTTTTTTTATTTCAGGATCAATTTCATCTAATGACTTTGGTCCATCTTTAAAATTTTTTGGAGCTGAGTAGTAATATAAATCTTGATAATCTATTTTAGGATACTTAGGCTTCTGCCAATCAGGTTCTTTCATTTTAGAAAGTCTATTAAATGCATTCATTCTCCAATCTAACATCCACTGAGGTTCTTTTTTTTGTTTAGAAATGAATTTGATGGTCTCCTCTGATAAGCCCTTAGGAACATCTATGGTATCTATATCTGTTACAAAGCCATGATCATATTCTGAATGATTTTGATATTGTTGAATTATTTCGTCGCTCGAGCTCATATTTTCCTAAATTAGTAAGTTTAATCTTTAAATAACTTTAGGTTTAAAGATAAGATATGATATAAGCCTCATTCTTAAATTTACAACTTTCAAATGAAAATAAACAATTCAGAAATATTTATCAATGGTCCAGATGGTAAGTTAGAAGCAAAATACGTTCAAAGTAAGAGAGAAAACGCTCCACTAGCTGTTATTTTACACCCTCATCCCGAATATGGTGGAACAATGAATAACAAGGTAGTTTACCACGCTTATCATGCTTTTTTAAAAAACGGATTTTCTGTTTGTAGATTTAATTTTAGAGGTGTTGGAAAAAGTGAAGCCAAGTTTGACAATGGTCTTGGCGAGCTATCTGATGCAGCAGCAGCTTTAGATTATATACAAAGGAATAATCCAAATTCAAATGAAAGTTGGGTTGTAGGATTCTCATTTGGATCTCTAATTGCTATGCAACTACTTATGAGAAGACCAGAAATTTTTAGGTTTATATCCATCTCTCCACAGCCAAATATTTTTGATTTTAATTTTTTAGCACCTTGCCCAACATCTGGATTGGTAATTCATGGAGATGAAGATCAGCTTGTACCAAAAGATACAATGTTAATATTAAAAGAAAAGCTAGTGAGTCAAAAAAATATTACCGTAGATTTTAATGAAATAAAAGGTGCAAACCATTTTTTCCTTAATAAAGAAAAAAATTTAATCGAAACAATTGATACTTACATTAAAAAAGAATCAAGATTATTTTAATATAAAAATTCACCACCCTTTGAGGCAATTTTAACACCAGTAGTTTCTGGAAAGGTAATTTCAAGGTCATTTACAGACCTAGTCGCTATATATGAAAAAGACTGAGACTCTACAAAATCTCCATCGATATTTACTTTGTCAATATTAATAGCTCTGCCTTTGAGATATCCTAAAATTGTATTATTTTTTCTTCCACCACCTGAAACAAGTATGTTTTTAATATTTTTTTCATTTAGAAAACTCAAAATTAAATTTGAAGTTATAAATGCGAGCGTAGCTAAGCCAATCGAATCTTCTAGGCTTCGAAATTCAGAAATGGAAAAATCATTGTAATCAAAAGATAAGTTTTTGTTGAATATAAAACGATCGATAAAATTATTAGCAGATATTAAGTCAGGTTGAGATTTTTGTGATATTAAACCTTCTTTATCATAAGGTTGTTTAAAAAATTCATTACACCAATCATCTAACAAACAATTGCCTGGGCCTATGTCAGATGCATACAATTTTTTATTTTTCAAATAGCTTATATTTGAAATTCCACCAATATTTACAATGCCATCAAAGTTCATGTCTCTTAATTTTAGATTATCTAAAATATATTTATGAAAAACAGGTGTTAAAGGAGCTCCCTGTCCACCATTAACTAAATCCTTATCTCTAAAATTGTATACTACTGGTATTTTTGTTTTTTCAAAAACTCTCTGTGCGTTACCAGCCTGAAATGTAAATTTTTCTTTGGCATCATGAAATAATGTAATTCCATGGAAACCTATTAAATCTATTTTATTGCTACTCTTTAATTGCAATTCATTTAATAATTTAATATGCAAATCTGTTATTTTATTTTCAATGTCAATAAAATATGGTTGTTGCTTTATCTCAAAAACATCATTTTTATTTTTAATAGAATTCTTAATTTTCTTTAAATCTAACTTTAGATAATTATCGAAAGCCTCGTATAAATTTAATTTATTTTCAAAAATATCAATTCCATTGGTTTTTGCTAATGATACATCTATTCCATCAAATGATGTTCCTGACATTGTTCCTGCTGTGTTGTAAACTTTGATCATTTTAAATCTTTAAAATAACCATTAAATACTGTATTCAAAAAAAAATGACAGTTCATGCAATAAATTTTTTTAAAGAACGAGGATATTTTTTTCAGTGTACTAATGAAAATGCCCTTTCTGATATATTAGACAAAGAAAAGGTGAGTTTTTATATTGGTTTTGATTGTACAGCAAAATCACTTCATGTTGGAAGCCTTCTTCAGATAATGTGTTTGAGGCATCTTCAAAAAATGGGTCATTCACCAATTGTTTTGTTGGGGGGAGGCACCACATTAATAGGAGATCCTTCGGGTAAAGAGGAGGGAAGGAAAATACTTTCTGAAAAAGAAATTGAAGAAAATGTAAAAAGTATAAAAAAAGTGTTTTCAAACTTTTTATCAGAAACTGGTGACAATAAAGTTAGATATGTAAATAATAAAGAATGGTTACAAGATATAAATTACGTTAGTTTTTTAAGAGATTTTGGAAAACATTTTACAATAAATAAAATGTTAACATTTGATAGCGTCAAACTTCGATTAGAAAGAGAGCAATCTCTAAGTTTCTTAGAATTTAACTATATGATTTTTCAAGCTTATGATTTTATGAAATTATACGAGACTCACAAATGCTGTTTACAAATTGGTGGCTCTGACCAATGGGGAAATATTATTAATGGTGTTGAGCTTATCAGAAGAACAAAATCTGAGGAGGCGTTCGGATTAACAACACCACTTATAACAAATTCATCTGGTCATAAAATGGGAAAGACTGAAAAAGGAGCTATTTGGCTAGATCCTAATTTTTTATCACCTTTTGATTATTGGCAATTCTGGAGAAATACGGATGATAAGGATGTTATTAGTTATTTAAAACTTTTTACAGATTTATCAAAAGATAAAATTTTAGAAATTGAAAAGTTAACTGGTGCAGATATTAATGAAGCAAAGGTATTGCTAGCAAATGAAACTACTAAACTTTTACATGGTGAAACAGAATCAAAAAAGGCAATGGAAACTTCTAAAAAAACTTTTTCCGAAAAAAGCTTTGATGAGAATTTACCTACCCTATTAATTAAAAAAGACGAATTGTCTAAAAAATTACAAATTAAAAAAATTATTATTCAAATTGGTTTTGCAAACTCGAATGGTGATTTTAAGAGAAATTTTTTAAATTCAGCCTATAAAATTAATAACGAATTAATAAGAGATGAAAATCAAGAAATTACAGAAAATGATTTTGAGAACAATGTGTTAAAAATTTCTTATGGTAAGAAAAAACATCACCTAATTAAAATTACTTAACTTATTTTTTGAAAACTTTTATAAACCTCTGAATAAATCTTGGGGTAATTGTTTTTATAGGATTCACTTCAGTTTCAAAATTATCTTTACCTTTAATTTTAAAACTTGCTCCGAAAATCCCATCGCCCTTTTTACCTGTTAAAACTTTTCCAATTAAAGGTACCCCCCTCACAAAATTATTTACCATATTGGCAGGAGCTAAATTTCCCCTTAAGCTCACAAAATCATCTTTGCCGACTCTGCCCTCAATTATAAATCCAAGAGATGGTCCTGTTCCATAGCAATCAATAATTTTTAATTCATTGTCTAACAATTCATATTTAAGATAAGCCTCTTTAAAGAAAATACCTTTGCCGTTCAAAAGATCGCTAATACCAGTGAATGATGCCAGCGATAAAATTTTAGTTAATACGGGCAATTCGCTTAGGTAAAAATTTTTTACTTTTATCTCTGTTACAGAAAAATCATCACTAAAAGTTTCTCTATAAATTTCAAGGGTTCCGCCATCTAAACCATTTAAAAAATTATAATTTGAAACAAAAGGTTTGGCTTTGTCACTTTTGATAATAAGCACTTTGTTACTTGTATCGTTTTTTTTTACTTCGTGTGAAAAAGTGGTCAAATCATCAAAATTAGCAAAGGAATTTAGCTTAACAATCTCACCTTTAATTACTTTGGCTGTGGTTTTATAATTAATAAATTTTGCTGAAGGCAAATAAACATTTTTAATATCAACTTTAAGATTCCCATTTATCAAGGGGCTCAATTTAATATCTTTATTTCTACCTCTTTGCTTTAAAAGCTCAGTTAAATCTAAGTTATTTCCAAAAATAAAAAAGTTGTTCTTATTCTTATCAATTTCAATATTATTTTTTTCACCTAACTTGACTTTAATCTTATCAAAATTTGACATATTAAAATTTTTGTCAAATTCAATATTCCCAACCATAATATTATCGCTTTTTGACTTAAAGTTAAATTTACTTATTGAAAATTTTTTTTTATTTTTTTTAAAAACAAACTGTACATTTGAATTGACGCCCTTACTTTTTGTAAAATTTAGAAAAGACAAATCTATTTCTGAGTTTTTTAAATCAAAATAAGAACTAACTTCAAATTTTTCTAAATCCTTTAAGTCTTTAATCTTGGTTTTTAAAGAATAAGATACATCACCATTGATCAAAAAATCTTTTTTTGGAAAAAATAGTTTTTTAATATTAATTTCACCATCTGCATTTAAATTAAATTTTTTATTTAAAGTCTTTCTAAAAACCTTAATATTATTTTTTTTGGAATTTAATAAAAAAGTCGATTTAACATCGAACATTCCGTCTTTATTAAACATAATAATAGAATTTACTTTAGCAAAATTATACTTTCTTTCATCAATCTCATAATCAAACTTTACATCATTGACTTGAAATCTCATCTTGCTTTGATCTTTTTTTATTTTAAAATTTTTATCTAACTCGAGATTTAAATCAGCATAAAACTTCAAAGCACCGCCTAAGTTTTGTAAATTTGATAAGTTAAAATTTAAATATTTCTTAGATATTCCATCTAGATTCACTGCGCCATTTAAATCACCCACTAGATTTATTGAACCATCAACCTTTCTTTCATTTATATTGTAATTAATATTTTCAGCATTAATTGCAAACCCCCTAAAGACTGCGGAAAGGTTTTCGAGAAACAAGTCTTCATTTTTAAATTTTACTTTTGCATTAAGATCGTTAACAGGAGGAATATCTTCATATAAAACAACAGATGTTTTGATTATATCTCCATTAAAAGCAATTTTTGACTTTTTGTTTTTTAATTTACCAATCTCAAGCTTTCCTTTTATAGAGCCTTCTAAAAACTTAATATTATTTAAAAATAAAGCCTTATTTATCAATTGAGTTTTCTCTAATTTTGAAAATTTATTTTCATTGAAAACTATTTCAATTTTATGCAATAAATATTCTTTTTGAATAGAGGATTTGATATCAGTATATATGGCTAAACTTTTGATATTTATATTCTGTTTATCAATTTCAATAATTGGATTTATAATTTTAATTTTTAAGGCAAAAGATAAAAGGTCCAAAGAAATAGATGCATATTTAAAATAAGCTTTAGAATTTGGGACGTTTTTTTCAATTTGAATTTTAATATTATTATTAAATTTTTTGGTTGTAATGCCATAAGATAAAATAATTATAATGATAAATACAAAAAATATTAAACTAGTTATTATTTTTAAAAATAATTTCATTTAGCTATTTTTTATTAAAGCCGCATCTAAAAATAAATTTATATTACCATTCAATACATCTTCTGGGTTACTGCTTTCCATCATAGTTCTATTGTCTTTTACAAGCTGATAGGGCTGCAAAACGTACGACCTGATTTGATGCCCCCAACCAATCTCTGTTTTGTTGTCTTCTGTGTTTTTTGCAGCTTCTTCTTTTTTCTGAATTTCAACTTCATATAATCTTGATTTTAACATTTTCATTGCTGTATCTTTATTTTTATGTTGCGATCTTTCATTTTGACACTGCACAACAATCTTAGTTGGTAAATGTGTTATTCTAACGGCACTATCAGTTGTATTAACATGCTGCCCTCCAGCTCCACTTGAGCGGTAGGTGTCTACGCGTAAATCTTTTTCTTGAATTTCTATATCAATCTTTTCGTCAATTACAGGATATACCCACACGCTTGCAAAGCTCGTGTGTCTTCTTTGATTAGAGTCAAAAGGAGAGATTCTTACCAATCTGTGAACACCACTTTCATTTTTTAAATAACCATAAGAGTTAATTCCAGAAATTTTTATTGTTGACGATTTAATACCCGCTTCATCACCTCTACTTTCATTTATTAAACTATAAGAACGCTCAGATTTATCTGACCATTTTAAATACATTTTTCTCAGCATATCAGCCCAATCCTGACTTTCAGTTCCTCCGGCGCCTGCGTGAACTTCAAGATAACAATCCAAGTTATCCGCATCACCAGATAAATAGCAATTTACTTCAAGAGCTTTGACTCTTTGGTGCAGTTGATTTAAGTCTTTTTTTAATTCTAAATAGAGTCCATCATCAAATTCTACTTCAAGAGAACTTAAAAAATCACTTAAATCCCCAACTTCATTAAAATATTTTTCATAACTTAACATAAGATCTGTTAGATATTTCTTTTCTTTAAGGATTCTTTGAGCCTCACTATTATCTGACCAAAAGTTACTATCTTCAGATTTTTTATTAAAAATATTAATTTGTTCTTCTATTTTATTTTGGTCAAAGATACCCCCTTATATTTTTCAGAGATTCTTTTAATTTTTTAAGTAAGTTTTTTTCTTCTAACATTTAGTATTCTTGTAATATTTTTCCTGATTTATAATTTTTAATTTTTGAATTAATTTTAAAACTCTCATTAATAAAATATTTTTTATTAGTAAAAACTTTTTTTCCTGTTTTATTATTAATCTTAACAAACTTAACTGTGGATGGCGGTTTAAAAAAAGGAATATAATTATTAGGTTTTAACTCTTTCATTATGTCATAAAATATTGGTAAAGCAGCCTTGGAGCCAGTTTCTTTTTTTCCCAAAGTTGAGGGCTCATCAAAACCAACATAAACTCCAACTAAGAGTTCTGGGGTAAAACCGATAAACCATGCGTCTAAATTCTGATTTGTAGTTCCAGTTTTACCAGCCACTTGAATACCAATCTTACTCAATTTTCTACCAGTGCCCCTTTCTACAACTCCTTTTAAAATGTTGACCATTTGATAAGAGGTATCTTCTTCAAAAACTCTATCAAACCTATTTTCAATAAATGGCGGGTTTTCATCATCAAATTCATCGGCGCATCCTAAGCAAAAAATTTTATCATTTTTCAATAAAGTCTTTCCCTTTCTATCTTGAATCAAGTCTATCAACGAAGGTTCAATTTTTTTACCACCATTTACAAAAGATCCGTAAGCAGAAGTTATTTTTAAAAGAGTGGTTTCGCCAGATCCTAATGATGAAGATAGTATGTCAGTTGGATTTTTGTAAATATTTAAAAGTTTAGCTTTATTGTTAATTTTTTTTAATCCAACCTCATTTGCAATTCTAACTGTCATTAAATTGTATGATTTTTCTATACCCGATCTAAATAATAAGTTTCCATAAAATTTTTCTGTGTAGTTTTTTGGTTTCCATTTAAATTCCTCTTTGTTTTGATAAAGCACATAAGGCGCGTCCAATATAATTGAATTTGGTTTGTAACCATTTTCTAAAGCAGTTGCGTATACAAAAGGTTTAAATGCAGAACCTGGTTGTCTATTAGCTTGAGTGGCCCTGTTAAATTGGTTTAAATTAAAATCAAAACCTCCTGACAGTGCAAACACTCTTCCGCTCCAAGGACTCATGACAACCACCGCCCCATTAACTTTTGGAATTTGCTCTAGGGACCAAAGGTTGGATTTATCAATTCGCTTAACATAAATAACATCACCAACTTTTAGGACATCACTTGCTTGTTTTGGTAACCCGTGATGCAAATTTTGATCAATTCTTTTTTTGGCCCAAGCTAAATCTTTAAACAAAATTATTCCATTTTTATTAGTGTCAGTAAATATTTCAACACTCTCATCATCAACCTTTTCCACTAAAGCTAAATTATATTCTTTATATTTTTTAAAATTTTTCTTTTTTAATTCCAAAAATTTATTCTTTGTTGAATTTGAAATAACTGGACCCGTCCAACCATGTCTTTTTGAATATAAAACTAAATTTTTTTTTAAAGCCTCGCTTGCTATCTTTTGTATATTTTTATCTAACGAGGTCTTAATATATAAACCTTGACGATAAAGTGTACGTTCTCCATACTTATCAATTAAGTTTTTTCTCACCTCCTCCACGAAGAAAGCGGGCGATCTATCGATTGTAATTTTTCTTTTCTTAAGATTAATACTTCCGTTAATGCTCTTGCTTAGCTCGTCTTTATTAATGTAACCATTTTCAAACATTCTTTTAAGTACCCAGTTTTTTCTTTGCTCAACTGTTTTAATATTTTTATAAGGATTATATTTGCTAGGTGCTTTTGGCAGAGAGGCCAGTAATGCTGACTCTGAAAAATTTAAATCCTTAATAGATTTATCAAAATAAGTCATGCTTGCAGAGGCTATTCCATAAGACCGTTCACCAAGATAGATTTCATTTAAATATAGTTCTAAAATTCTTTTTTTTGAAAGCACCTTTTCAATCCTAAAAGCTAAAATCGCTTCTTTAACTTTCCTTGAAATCGAAACATCAGATGTTAATAAAAAATTTTTTGCAACCTGTTGTGTTATAGTAGACGCGCCTTCTAATCTTTTTCCACTTACAAAATTTTCCATATTTTTAAATACTGCCCTAGTAATTCCAAGTGCATCAATACCAGGGTGATTAAAAAAATTCTTATCCTCTGCTGATAGAAATGCGTTGATTACCTTTTTGGGTATCTGATCATATTTTATGAAAGATCTCTTTTCCCTAGAAAAATCTGCAATTATGTTACCTTCTATGTTGTAAACTTTTGTAGAAATCGGTGGTTCATAAGTTTTAAGAAAATTAAAATCTGGTAAATCGTTGGAAAAATACCAGAACATTGAAAAGATTAAAAACAAACCAATAAAAGAAGTTAATAAACAAAAGGCAATAAACGTTTTAAAATAATGTTTCATAATTTATCTTTAATAATATTTTAAATAATATACAGCTTATTTCATTATTATGATCAGAAATTCTTCAAAAAAATTTGATAAAATTAAACAAAAAATTCAGGATAAAATATGGATAAAAAAATACTTATTGATGCATCTCAAAAAAGGCAGACTAGAGTCGCAATTACAAATAATAATAATGTCGATGGATATGAGTTTGAAAACATCGATAAGAAGCAATTAAAAGGTAATATATACCTTGGTCAAGTTAGTAGAATAGAACCTTCATTACAGGCAGCCTTCGTTGATTTTGGCAATGAGAGACATGGTTTCTTAGCTTTTAATGATATTCAATCAGAATATTATCAGTTACCTAACTCGGATAAAGACGCTCTTTTAAAAGAAGAAGAGGAAATAAGAAGTGAACTAAACAAGGTATCTGAAGATATTTCAGACAACTCTGATTTAGATTCTGAAAATAATACAACACCAGAAGAAAATGGAAATTTAAATAATGAAGTTAAGGATGAAAACACTTTAGAGAGAAAAGTTGAAAAAATTAGAAACAAAAGAAAAAAAAAATACAGAATTCAGGAAGTTATTAAACCTGGTCAGGTAATACTGATTCAGATTGTAAAAGAAGAGAGAGGCAAAAAGGG
>CBFHHD010000003.1:0-42431 GCA_965655605.1 Candidatus Pelagibacteraceae bacterium
GTAGACTAAATGAAGGAAGTGAGTTTATAGTTCATTTACCTATATATGAAAAAAATTAGTGTTTTCATAATATTATCAGTATTTTTATTTTCTAATACTTCAAAGTCAGATCAAAAAGATGTCATTAAAAATTTAATGCAACGTCCTTTGAATTATCTTGATTTAGGTATCATTAATCTTGAAAGAGATATGGAAAGATCAATTGATAGAATTATAGGCAAGTATACCTCGAGATTATTAACTAATCTCATTGGTGATAGAAAAGAAGAAATTGAAATGGCTGTAATTTATAACTGGAGAAACACTGCAGTTATAGCCTCAATTTCTATACCTATGAGCAAAGGACTTGGAGATAATGATTATTTGAGTTCAAGCAATAAATGCAGAGAAATTTTTGACAATGTAAGACGTAATCTTTTAAGAAGTCAGCCAGAATCTTCATTGTCAGAATCTCAGGTTGCATCGTATTTAGTTGAAAAATTTTATCCACCTTCAAATCAACCATGGACACTACCTGAAGATTATAGAAAATCTTTGGTCAAATTGGTTGTCCTAGAGGTAGTTTTAAGACCTACAAACAAATATGCTCTTTCAAAAGCTGTTTTGCCAGTCTCTTGTAATGGAAATTTAGCAGAGGAAAAAGGCGATATAAAAGTTGTACATAATACAACTATTCAGTGAGCATTTTAACAAAACTGTAACAATTACTTAATATTACTGCCAACTCAATTACGTAAGAAGCGCAAACATTTAAACTTAAATTAAAGGAAGAAAAATGAAAAAACTTAACTTTTTACTATCTCTTTTAGTTGCTATCGCTATTTCTGGTGCGGCTTCTGCAAGAGATCAAATCAAAATTGTTGGTTCATCTACAGTTTATCCTTACGCAACTGTTGTTGCTGAGAAATTTGGTAAGTCTGGTTTTAAAACTCCAGTTATCGAATCGACTGGAACTGGTGGAGGAATGAAACTATTTTGTGCAGGTGTTGGAGTACAACATCCTGATATCACTAATGCATCAAGAGCAATCAAATCAAAAGAAAAAGCTCTTTGTGCAAAAAATGGTGTAAAAGATATTGTTGAAATCGTAGTAGGTAACGACGGTATTTCTTTTGCTCATTCAGTGAAAGGAAAAGATATGAACTTTACTAAAGAGCAACTTTGGAGAGCTTTAGCTCACGATGTTGACGTAAATGGTAAAGTAGTAAAAAATCCTTACAAAAAATGGAGTGATATTGATAAGTCTTTACCTAATAAAGGTATTAAGATTTTAGTACCTCCGCCAACTTCTGGAACTAGAGATGCTTGGAACTCATTAGTAATGGGTAAAGGTTGTTCTAAAGCTGCAAAAGCTGCTTATAAAGCTGCTGGAAAAAAAGCAAAAAAAGCTTGTGCCAAGCTTAGAGAAGATGGTTTAGCAGTAGAAGCTGGTGAAAACGATACTTTAATCGTAAATAAACTTGCTGCTGATCCAGATATGTATGGTTTATTTGGTTTTTCTTACTTAGTAGCTAACAAAGATAAAATCAAAGCAACTAAAATTGAAGGTAAACTTCCTTCATTAGCATCTATTCAAGATTACTCTTACCCAATCGCGAGACCTTTATTTTTCTATGTGAAAAAAGCTCACGTTGGAACTGTACCGGGTATCAAAGAATACTTAAAAGAGTTTACTGCTAAAGGAACTATGGGTCCAAAAGGTTATTTAACTGATATTGGATTAGTACCTCTAGACAGCAAGTCTTACAAAAAGACAAGAACTGCTGGAACTAAACTTAAGACAATCAAGTTAAACTAGTCTAGTATTTAAGTTTGAGGGCCTATATACTAGGCCCTCAAAATACCATTCTAACCAAGAGGAAATTTTGAATTCAATTCTTATACTATCTTTAATTCTCTTTGGTTTAACAAGTTTTTACTTTGGAAAATCAAGAATAAAAAAAGTTACTAAAAATCGGACATTTGAGCCAAAAGCGCTTCCTCATTTTTATGGATATTACCAAGCACTTTGGTGTGCTTTACCCGCTTTAGTTATAATTTCAATATGGACAGTTTTTGAACCATTAATTTTAAAAAATGTTATCGAAAATAAAATTCAAATTTCATCACTTAACGAACTGTCAACAAATGAATTAAATTTAATTTATTCTCAAATTGTATCTTTTGCACAAGGTAATTTTTCTGGTCAAATTACCAAAGGAATTGAATCTGGTGCAATAACTTATAAAAATTTATTATCAATTTCACAGGGCGCAAAAATCATTTTGTTTTTTTGTGCAATAATTGCAACATCTTTATTTGCTTATAATCAAATCAATAAAAATATTCATGCAAGAGAACGTGTTGAGAAAACCGTAACTGTTATTCTGTTTCTATCATCTGTAGCAGCAATTCTTACAACTATAGGAATTATTTTTTCATTATTATTTGAAACCATTCAATTTTTTTCAAAGATTAATCCATTGGATTTTTTCTTTGGCTTGGGGTGGTCTCCACAAAAAGCTTTTATAAGCGATCCAACAAATTTAACTCCGCAAGAAGCTAAGGACTTAAAAGAAGCTTTTGGAGCCGTCCCTCTTTTTGCAGGAACAGCTTTTATAGCATTTATCGCAATGTGCGTTGCTGTACCGATCGGTCTTTATTCAGGAATTTATCTTGCAGAATATGCAACAAAAAAGCAAAGAAAATGGGGAAAACCAATTATTGAAATTTTAGCAGGAGTACCAACTGTTGTTTATGGTTTTTTTGCAGCTTTAACTGTTGGTCCATTTTTTAGAGTGATTGGGGACTCGATTGGTTTAGAAGTATCTTCTGAAAGTGCTCTAGCTGCAGGTTTAGTCATGGGCGTCATGATTATTCCATTTGTATCATCATTATCTGACGATGTGATAAATGCAGTTCCACAATCTCTAAGAGAGGGATCTTATGCAATGGGCGCAACTAAATCTGAAACGATAAAAAAAGTAGTTTTTCCAGCAGCGTTACCAGGAATTGTTGGGTCAATTCTTTTAGCGGTTTCTAGAGCGGTAGGTGAAACAATGATTGTCGTGATGGCGGCAGGTTTAGCTGCAAATCTTACAATCAATCCACTTGAAGCGACTACAACAATAACAACTCAAATTGTAATGATTTTAGTAGGAGACCAAGAGTTTACAAGTGCCAAAACTCAGTCAGCCTTTGCGCTTGGACTTACACTATTTGTTTTAACATTAATTTTAAATTTCATAGCTCTGAGGTTTGTAAAAAAATATAGAGAAAAATATGACTAGAGAACAAAGATTAAAAAAAAGATACGCCTCTGAAAAACGTTTTAGGTTTTTGGGAATTGGTGCAATAGCAATCTCTATATTTTTTGTATGTCTTTTGTTGTTCAAAGTTTTTTCTACGGGAAGTACCGCTTTTATCAAGACAACTATTATGACTGAAGTTGATTTTAATAAGGAGCTTTTAGAACTGGGAGACGTGAAAAAGCCAACATTGAAACAAATCAAAGAGGCTGAATTTTTTGATGTAACCTATAAAGCGGCAACAGGACTATTTCCATATAAAAATGATGAAGAAGAAAAAGGTGTTAAAACACTTTTAAGTGGAAATTATGAAACAGAAATAAAAAATCATTTATTAAATAATCCAGAGCTACTTGAACAAAAGGTTACAATTGAACTGACGGCTTCAGATGATTTAGATCAGTTACATAAAGGAAACTTCCCGAGAGATATCCCAGAAGACAGAAGAAGGTTAAACAATTTTCAATTAAATGTTTACGATAATTTAGTAGAGCAAGGAAAAATTGGAACTGCATTTGGAAATTACTTTTTCTTTCACGGAGATTCTAGAGACCCAGAAATAGCTGGTGTTGCAGGTGCAGTTATAGGATCTTTCTTTTCAATTATAATCTGTCTAATGATTGCTTTTCCAATTGCTTTAATGGCAGCAGTTTATTTGGAAGAATTTGCTCCAAAAAATACTTTTACTGAAATTATAGAAATTAATATTAATAATTTAGCGGCTGTTCCATCAATTGTCTTTGGTCTGTTAGGCCTGGGAATGCTTCTTAGTGTTTTTGGACTACCAAGATCTACATCTTTAGTAGGTGGAATTACGCTGTCTTTAATGACATTGCCAACTATTATTATTGCATGTAGAGCATCATTAAAAGCAGTTCCTCCTTCAATTCGTGAGGGAGCACTTGCAGTTGGAGCATCTAGAGTTCAAACTGTAATGCATCATGTTGTTCCACTTGCTATGCCAGGTACTTTATCTGGAACTATTATTGGTTTGGCTCAAGCCTTAGGAGAAACAGCGCCTTTACTATTAATTGGTATGGTAGCGTTTGTTGTAGACGTGCCAAGTGTTCCAACCGATCCATCAACTTCTCTTCCTGTTCAGATTTATTTATGGTCTGAGTCTGCAGAGAGAGGATTTGTTGAAAAAACTTCAGCAACTATCATGTTGCTAATTGGTTTTTTAATTACTATGAACTCTCTAGCTGTTTGGGCTAGACAAAAATTTGAAAGGAAATGGTAAAATGAGAAATAAAATTGTCGCTAAAAAAGTATCAGTTTTTTATGGGCCAAAACAAGCATTGTTTGATGTTGATTTAAATGTTGCTGAAAAGCAAGTAACAGCTTTAATTGGACCATCTGGATGTGGAAAATCAACATTCATTCGATGTTTAAATCGTATGAATGACGTCATTGATATTTGTAAAGTTAGCGGAAACATAGAAATTGAAGGACAAGATATTTATGACAAATCCGTTGATGTTGTTCAACTTAGAGAAAAAGTAGGAATGGTTTTTCAAAAACCAAATCCATTTCCAAAAAGTATTTATGAAAACATTTCTTATGGTCCAACTATTCATGGAATTGCAAAAGATAAAACTCATATGGATGAAATTGTTGAAACAAGTTTAAAAAAAGCCGCTTTATGGGAAGAGGTAAAGGATCGATTGGATCAGCCGGGAACTGGATTATCGGGTGGACAGCAACAACGTCTTTGTATAGCTCGAGCTATTTCAATTAATCCCGAAGTTATTTTGATGGATGAACCTTGCTCTGCCTTAGATCCGATTGCAACAGCTAAAATTGAAACTTTAATTGATGAGTTAAAATCATCATACACAATAGCAATCGTCACTCATTCTATGGCTCAGGCTGCTAGAGTATCTCAACATACAGGATTTTTTCATTTGGGAAAATTAATAGAATTTGATTCTACGGATAAAATATTTAAAAATCCAGAGAACCAAATGACACAAGATTATATAACAGGAAGGTTTGGTTAAAATTATGAATGAACATATCGTAAGATCATATGATGAACAATTAAGTATACTAAAAAATACCATTGCAAAGATGGGCTCACTTGCGGAAAAACAAATTAAAGACGCTACTGAAGCTGTATTAAAGCAAGACCAGGAATTTGCAGATGCAATTGTTGGAAAAGACGACAGAATTGATGATTTAGAAAAAAGCATCGAACAACAGGTTGTCAGTCTACTTACGATGCGTCAGCCTCTAGCTATTGACTTAAGAGAGACAGTATCTGCAATGAAGATTTCTTCTGATTTAGAACGAATTGGTGATTTATCAAAAAATATTGCAAAACGATCACGTCATTTAGATGGAGGTATACTTGATGATATAAACAAAAATTTTAGCGCAGCATCTATAAAGGTTCAAAAGAATGTCAAATTAGTTTTAGATGCATTCTTGAATCGTGATGCTAAATTAGCCGAGCAGGTTTGGTATGCAGACGAAGAAATTGATACTCTAGTTGATATTTGTATGAACTCAATTTTAAAATGTATTGAAAAATCTGAAGAAGGAAGTAATGCAGCAGTCTGTTCTCAAATGATGTTCATGTCTAAAAATTTAGAAAGAATTGGTGATCATGCAACGAATATTGCAGAGACTGTTTATTTCCTTGTTAAAGGCAATTATTTAGAAGGTGATAGACCTAAAGGAGAATCGGATATAGTATCTGGTCAATAAATTTTTATGAGCGCAACAATTTTAGTTGTTGAAGATGAAAAATCTATATCAACTCTCATCCAATACAATTTGGAAAAAGAGGGTTTCAAAGTTCATACTTTCGAAACAGGAGAAGAGGGGTTCGAGCAAATAAAAAAGAACCTGCCAGATTTAGTACTGTTAGATTGGATGCTACCAGATCTGTCTGGAATTGATATTTGTAAGCAAATAAAAAAAGATCTAACGCTAAAATCAATACCTGTAATTATGCTAACCGCAAAATCAGAGGAATCAGATAAAATTAGAGGATTTGAAACTGGAGCAGATGATTATGTCACCAAACCTTTTAGCACAAAGGAGCTTATACTAAGAGTTCACGCTTTATTAAAAAGAGTCAAACCATCTTTAACAGAAGATATCGCTTCATTTAAAGATATTAAAATTGATCGTTTAGCTAGAAGAGTTTATCGAGGTGATAAAGAAATTAAATTAGGCCCTACCGAATATAATTTACTTAATTTTTTTATTAAAAATCCAACACGTGTTTATTCTAGAGAACAATTACTTAATCAGGTCTGGGGTAATGATATATATGTAGAAAGTCGCACCGTTGATGTACATATTAGAAGATTAAGAAAAGCAATTAATTTAGATGACCAAGATGATTTAATAAGGACTGTAAGATCAGCAGGTTACGCCTTAGATAGTCAGTAAAAATCTTTGGGCTTAATAAATCCATCAAGCAATCCATCACCAAACTTAATATCACTCCATGATTTTTTTCTAAATATTATTGTTGCAATTGCCGCTGTACTGAATTTATCGGTCAAAAGTTCTCCATGTTCATTTAAATTTGAGCACAGTTGTTGAGTTAAATCTTTAACAGTTGGTTCATGATTTAGAATTAAAACATTTTTATATTTATCTTTTATAGATTGAATGGACTTTAATAAAAATTTTGTTGTAGCTAAATAATGATCTTTTTTTATTTTTTTTTTCTTTAAATTTAAATCTTTGATATATTTATATGTCTCAACTGTTCTTTGAGATCCAGAGATATAAGCAAAGTCAAAAAACATACCTTTATTTTTCATAATTTTTCTCATCAATTTTGCATTATGCCTGCCTCTTTTGCTTAGAGGTCTTTGATAATCAGATAATTCAGGATCTTCCCAACTAGATTTTGCATGTCGCATGATATATAAATTTAACATTTCTAGAGTATATATTATTATTTAATTAAATTTTTATGACAAGCAGATACAATAATAGAGAGTTATCATGGTTAGAATTTAATTCGAGAGTTTTATCAGAGGCAGGAAATACAGACTTACCACTTTTTGAGAGGGTAAGATTTTTTTCTATTGCATCAAATAATTTAGATGAATTTTATATGGTACGAGTAGCAGGAGTTTATGCTCAACTTAAAGAAAAAATCAATCACGAAACAATTGATGGCTTGTCTCCTAAAGAACAATTAAAAAAAATTAAAAATAAATCATCAGAATTATTAAAAAAATCAAATTTTATTTGGTCAAAATTAAAAAAAGAGTTATCTAAACAGAGAATATTTTTTAAAAGTTTTGATGAACTTAACCAAGATGAAAAGACTAATTTATTAAATATTTTTAATTCTAATATAGCACCAGTTTTAACACCTCAGGCCATTGATCCTTCACATCCTTTCCCGTTTTTATTTAATCAAGGGCATTTTTTACTTATGGAAATGCAAAAAAAAGGAAAAAAAAGATCAATTTTTTCAATCATTATTTTACCTAAGAATTTAAAGAGATTTTACAATGTCAGTAATGTTGAGGCAGTAAAAAATTATGTATCATTAGAAGAGACCGTAAGTTCCTATGCTTCAAAACTTTTTCCAGGTTATGGAATTAAAAGTTATATGTCCGCACGTGTAACAAGAGATAGTGATATTGAGGTTGAAGATGAAGCGGAGGATCTCGTAGTTTTTTATGAGAAAGCTTTAAAAAAAAGAAAAAGAGGTAGAATTGTTAGGCTAGAATTAAGGAAAGGATCTGAAAGTCATTTGAAAAAATTCTTAATAAAAAACATTAAAGCAGAAGTGGACACTATAGATGAGATAGAAGAATTTGTTGGAACCCACGAAATTTCTCAAATCCTTGATGCGGGTAAGAAAGAGTTTTATTTTAAAAAATTTAATCCAAGACAAGTTGAAAGAGTAAATCAGTATGATGGTGATTATTTTAAAGCAATTAAATCTAAGGATATGATCGTACACCATCCCTATGAAACTTTTGATGCAGTTATACAATTTTTAAATCAAGCGGCAAATGATCCAAATGTACAAGCAATTAAACAGACCTTGTACAGAACAACTCTAGACTCACCAATTGTAAAAGCTCTTAAAATTGCAGCAGAAAATGGAAAGTCAGTTACAGCAATAGTTGAAATCAAGGCAAGATTTGATGAAGAGGCCAATATAAGTTTAGCTAAATCTTTAGAAAGATCTGGTGTTCAAGTTGTTTATGGTTTTGTTCATTTAAAAACGCACGCCAAATCAAGTTTAGTTGTAAGATTTGAAAATGGAGCTTTAAATAAATATGTTCATATAGGAACTGGAAATTACCATCCCATAAACGCAAAAATTTATACCGACTTATCATTATTTAGTGCTGATCCAAGTTATGCAAATGATATTGAAAAGTTTTTTAATTTTGTAACTGGGTATGGAGATCCTGGAGAATTAGAAAATGTGATACTTGCTCCAAAATTCCTGAGACCAAAATTAAATGATTTAATTGATAATGAAATTGAAAATGCAAAATCTGGAAAGCCTGCAGAAATTTGGGCAAAAATGAATTCATTAGTAGATCCTAAAATTATAGATAGATTTTATTTAGCTTCAAAACATGGTGTTAAAATTCATTTATTTGTTAGGGGAATTTGTTGTTTAAAACCTGGTATAAAAAAATTATCAGAAAATATTTATGTTAAAAGTATTGTAGGAAGATTTTTAGAGCATTCAAGAATATACTGTTTTGCAAATGGTGAACATATGCCATCAAGACGTAATAAAGTTTTTATTTCTTCAGCTGATTTAATGCCACGAAATTTAGATCGCAGATTAGAGATCATGCTGCTAATAAAAAATGAAACAGTACACGCTCAGGTTTTAGATCAAATTATGATGGCAAATTTTAAGGATATAAAGTTGAGCTGGGCGTTAAAAGATAAAAAATATTATAAACTATTAAAAGCAGGTGAAGACACATTTTCAGCACATGAATATTTCATGAAAAATCCAAGCTTGTCTGGTCAGGGCAAATCAATTATCAAAGAAGAAATAACGAATTTAAAAATATAAATGTTGCTTCAAAAAGTAATTAAACAAAAAATTTTTTCTGCAAAAAAAGAAGCTGTTATTGACTTGGGTTCAAACTCTATCAGGATGTTAATCTATGAAGATTTTGAAAAATCACAAATTCCAATATTTAATGAAAAAGCAGTTTGTTCTCTTGGTAATTCATTAGAGCTTACAGGAAAACTGGATCCTTTAGGTGTTCAATATTCTCTTAGTGTCTTAGAAAGATTTAAAAATATTTTAAATAACTCAAAGGTAGACAGCGTAAATATTTTTGCAACAGCAGCTGTACGTGATGCTAAAGATGGTCCTTATTTTAAAAGCGTTGTTGAGAAAATATTTGACAATGAGATAGAAGTATTAACCGGAGAGCAAGAAGCAGAACGTTCAGCTCTTGGTGCAATCTTAGGTTTTGAAAAAGTTAATGGCATTGTTGCTGATCTTGGAGGAGGAAGTTTAGAGCTTGCAAAAGTTAAAAATGGAGTGATTGAAAAAAAAACCTCATTACCAATTGGTGTATTGAGATTATTTAATAGACCAAAGAAAAAGAAATCAAAAAAAATTAGTGATATCATCAGTGAAAATTTATCAAGTATTAATTGGTTAAGAAAAACTAAAGTAAAAAATTTGTATGTTGTGGGTGGGGTTTGGAGAACTTTATTGAAAACAGATATATTTTTAAAAAAATATCCACTTAAGGTTTTGCATCAATATCAGCTGACTGGGGAAGACGCTTTAAGCTTATGTCATAAACTCGATGATAAAAAAAAACTATCTTCTCTTAAAGTTGAGCAAATTACAAAATCAAGAACTAACTATATTCCTATTGCTACAAACATTTTAAAGCAATTATTGCTTCTTACTGCTCCCGAAAAATTGCTATGTTCAATTTCAGGAGTGAGAGAAGGAACATTAATAATCAAGTCAGGTTACAAACTCATTGAGCAAGATCTTTTGGATAATTTTATTGAATATTCAGCATTTAGAACAGGAGATTATGGAGAAAATTATTTAAAATATTACAATTTCATAAAAGATATTTTTAGTGATAATGAAAACTTTCCTACCAGATTATTAAAACCCACGTGTTCGTTAAGTAATATGGATTGGGGGCTTGGGGCATTTCAAAAAGCAGAGCTTGTATTTGCTCAGATACTAAACACACCTGCTTTATCGTTAAGTCATAGCGATAGAATAAAGGTAGCCCTCGCTGGATTCTGGAGACACTGTTCAGTCAAATATTATCCAGATAGAAATTATGTAAGCCTTTTATCGAACAATGAAATTTTAATAGCCAGGCAAGTTGGTGCTGCATTACATTTAGCCTCAGGTATAGCTGCAATATCTACTATCTTTTTAGATAATTTATCTTTAACCAAAAAAGGTAATACAATTATACTTTCAGTTCCAAATCAGCATAGTCAGATTGTAACTAGAGGTGTTCAAAAAAAATTGAAGTCTTTATCCAAAGAAATGGATGCGGACTTCAAAATTCTTTATTCTTAAAATCTAGTTATTCAGTGATGTAGTTGGTTGAGACGATGCTGCCTTTGCTTGTTTTTTAGCTTTTTTTTCAGCTGCTTTTTTTTCAATTTTTGCAATTTTTACTTCAATTTTTGAAATCTTTTTTTCTTGGGCAACAATTTTATTTTTTAATTTGTTAATTGAATTTAATTTTTTCTGTTTTTTATTTTCTTGTATTTTTAACTTTTTTTTCATACTAGTCCCCTTTGTAAATTTACACATATTTATTACCTTTACTTAATTTTGTAAATCTTTTTTAAGACTACCAGACATAAAATTGCACCTAATAATTGAGCGATCACAAAATAAATTATGTTTGAAAAATGTATACCAGTGAATGTATTTGTGAGCGTTCTAGCGATCGAAACTGCAGGATTTGCAAATGCTGTAGATGACATAAACCAAATTGCTGCTCCAATATAAAGCCCAACTAAACCAGCCACAATCTCAGTTGTATTTTTTTGATTTAATAAAATAATCATTAACAAACCAAATGTTGATATGATTTCTGATAATAAAATATTATTTCCATTTCTATATTTTGTAGAAAATTCAATCGCATCAAAACCAAAAATAACATTTGCAGTCATAACTCCTAGGCATGCACCTAAAATCTGCATTAAGATATATATTGCCGCTTTTTTTGGCTTAATATTTTTCAGCAATAACATAATCAATGTGACCGCAGGATTAAAATGAGCACCTGATTTCCTACCAAAGGTAATAATTAAAAAAACAAGAGTAAATCCAATAGCTAAAGAGTTTGCTAACAAGATAACCGCTTCATTATCAGTCATCGATTGCCCCATCATGCCAGATCCCACGATTGCTAGTAATAAAATTAATGTTCCTAAAAACTCTGAGAAATATTTATCTAAATTTTTCATTTGTTTGTAAATTCCTTTTTAATACGTTCATGAATTTGATCAAATATTCTTTGAAATTCATTTAATTTCTCTTCATCATTTCCATTAAAAGCAGCAGGGTCTTCTAGATCCCAGTGTATTTTCTCAGGGGAACCAGGATAAATGGGACAGGTCTCATTAGCTGCATTGTTACAAACAGTAACTACAAAATCAAAATGTGTATTTTGAAATTCATCCCAAGATTTACTGGAAAGACTTTCACAAGGTATGTTGTTTTTTTTTAAAACTTTTAATGCAAATGGATTGACCTTTCCCGTCGGTTGAGAGCCTGCACTATGGGCAATATACTTGTTATCTCCAGCTTGATTCAAAAGACATTCTGAGATAATAGATCTTGCAGAGTTACCGGTGCAAAGAAATAAAACTTTTTTCATCTGAAAAGCTTAATATGAAAATGTTACATTTTTGTTAAATGAATAAATATTATAAAAAAAAATCAGGTATTAATAATTGGGGTTTGTTTGCATCTAAAGCTATAGCTAAAGGTGAAAAGGTAATTGAATATAAAGGAAAAAAATACACCCACAAACAAGTAGATGAAAATGAAAAGTTTGATAATTCTAAGGCAATTTACCTATTTACTCTAAATAAAAAATACGTTCTAGACGGAGATACCAAAACAAATACCGCTAAATATATTAATCATACATGCGATCCGAACTGTGAAGTAGATATTATAAAAGGTAAAATTTGGATTTCAGCGATTAAAGATATTAAACCTGGTGAAGAACTTTCATATGATTATGGTTTTGGATATGATGAAAACTATAAGCAATTTCGTTGTAAATGTGGTTCAAAAATATGTTGCGGGTACATAGTAAGAGATGATCAAAGATGGAGAATAAACCGTAAATTTGCCAAAACTAAACAAGGTAGATTAAAAAAATAAGTTATTTATTTTTGTTAAGCGGTCTTCGCTTTTTTCTCTATAATATCTGAAGTTTCTTGATTTGGACTCTGAGCTTCTTCGCCTTTATGCCCTCTAGGTTGGTAAGCGTGCAATACGTGAAGCTTGCAATAAATTCTGTCTTCCATTGGGTTTCTTCCACAAAAATAAAAGTCTTTTTCATCAGGGTGACCAACAGGCCAACGACATGTCTTGTCTGTTAAATGTTCCAATGAAGTAGGGTTTTCTGGTTCAAAATCTTTTTCTATAACAATAGCTCTTAGGCCTCGTGGTCTTCTCGTTCTTGTAATTACACCCTTTTTTGGAGCTTGTTTATTATTATTTATCCTTGGCGAAGAAATCATTCTTGATTGAGTTCTTCCAGCTAGATTTAATCTATGTGCTTTTCCAATTACCGCGTTTCTTGAAATTCCGTCACCAATCATTCTGGCTATCTGACTAGCAGTATGTCCTTCCGCCCAAAGTTGCTTAAGTTGT
This sequence comes from Candidatus Pelagibacteraceae bacterium, assembly GCA_965655605.1. Lineage (GTDB taxonomy): Bacteria > Pseudomonadota > Alphaproteobacteria > Pelagibacterales > Pelagibacteraceae > HIMB114. The sequence continues at coordinate 13,150 of CBFHHD010000003.1, forward strand.
GATGTTTTTTTCTCTGTCCAAGCCATAAGCGGGTTATATTTACAATATATTGGATATACAATTTTATTAAGCACAAGATGTTGATGAAAAAATACAGCAAAAGCGACGTTTTCAATGAAAACCCTTATATATCCACATTTTTTTAACCTTTTTTATAAATAGGATGGTATTGAGAGGCAGATGAGTAGTTTGCAATATAAATATAAGATTGGTGTAAGAAGATTTGGGCTAATCAATTGGATTGGTTTCTACACTTTGTATTTAAAAGAAGTGCAAAGATTTTTTAAAGTATGGGCACAAACTATTGTGTCTCCAATAATTACACTTTTGCTTTTCTTGACTGTTTTTAGTTTAGCGATTGGTTCGGAAAGACAAGAAGTTTTAGGTTATAAATTTACTATTTTTTTAGTACCAGGATTAATTATGATGCAAATTATGCAAAATGCTTTTGCTAACACATCTTCTTCATTAATGATTTCTAAAATACAGGGAAATATTGTTGATATTTTATTCCCACCTTTGTCGGCTGCTGAAGTAACAGGAGCTTTAATTTTGGGTGGAATTACAAGAGGACTTGTTGTTGGTTTTTTCTCAATTATAGTATCATTGTTTTTAGTTGAAGTTCCTTTTTACAACTTTTTTTATATATTAGTTTTTGCAATTCTAGGATCGTCACTTCTCGCTTCACTTGGTTTTATTGGAGGATTGTGGTCAGAGAAATTTGATAATATGGCAGCTGTTACAAACTTTGTTATCGTACCACTTTCTTTTTTATCAGGTACTTTTTTTTCTATTTCAAAGTTAGACGGTCCCATCAATATAATCAGTCAATTTAATCCATTCTTTTATATTATAGATGGTTTCAGATATGGCTTCATTGGTCAGTCTGACTCAGACATAAATTCAGGTTTATTGATACTGATCATTTTTAACGCTATTGCCATTTCTATATGCTACCTTTTATTTAAAAAAGGTTATAAGATTAAGGCTTAGTTTATGAGTGCAATTCTAGGAACATATGCGAGAAGACCAATCTCTTTTTCACATGGAAAGGGTAGTTATTTATTTTCAACTAAAGATGAAAAGTATTTAGATTTTGTATCAGGCATTGCTGTAAATTCGTTAGGTCATTGTCACCCTCATCTTGTGAAAAGAGTTGAAGAACAGTCAAAAAAATTATGGCATGTATCAAATGCTTTTGAAATTCCTGAGCAAGAAAATTTAGCACAAAGATTAGTTGATAATACATTTGCTGATTATGCAATCTTTGTAAATTCAGGTGCTGAAGCTACTGAAGCAAGTATTAAAATTGCTAGAAAATATTTTTACGAGCAAGGTCAACCACATAAAAATAGAATAATCACTTTCAAAGGCGCTTTTCATGGAAGAACGTTAGCTTCGTTGTATGCAGCCAACAACCCTGATCATATTAAAGGCTTTGACCCAAAGGTCGATGGTTTTGATCAGGTAGATTTTGGTGACCATGATGGTTTGAAAAAAGCTATTAATAAAAATACAGCAGCAATTATGGTTGAGACTATTTTAGGCGAAGGAGGAATTAGAGTTATCCCAGATCAGTGCCTAGTTGGATTGAGAAAACTATGTGATGAAAATGACTTGTTGTTAATATTAGATGAAGTTCAGTGCGGCATTGGAAGAACTGGAAAATTTTTTGCTTTTGAGTGGTCAGGTGTTGAGCCTGATATTGTTCCCATTGCAAAAGGTATTGGTGGTGGTTTCCCAATTGGAGCTTGTCTTGTAAATCAAAAAGCAGCCAGTGGAATGAAACCTGGTACGCATGGATCTACTTTTGGAGGAAACCCGTTAGCTACAAGTGTAGGTAATGCTGTGTTAGATGTAATTTTAGAAAAAAGTTTCTTAAAAAATGTAATAGAAGTTGGAGAATATTTTTCAACAGAACTAGAAAAAGTAAAAGAAAAATTTCCAGATATTTTAGAAGAGATTAGAGGGAAGGGATTGCTTAAAGGTATTAAGCTTAAGTCAGAAAATACTAAATTCTTGAACCTGTTATTTGACGAGAAATTATTGGCAGTAAAAGCATCTGATAATGTTGTCAGATTATTGCCCCCTTTAACTGTTACAAAAACAGAAATTAATGAAGCAATTGGCATTATAGAAAAAGTTTGTGAAAAATTAAAATGAAACATTTTTTAGACCTATCTCTTATTGAAAAATCAGAGTTGCAAAATATTTTATCTGAAGCAAAAAAAAGAAAAGCAAAACAAAGCAGAGAAGGAAAAGTAGTCGTGTCTGAAAAAGCACATGGCAAAGATAAATTACTTTTAATGATTTTTGAAAAACCCTCGACAAGAACGAGATTGTCATTTGATCTTGCGATGAGGCAGTTGGGCGGGCAAACAATAGTAATGAATGCCGCTGACATGCATCTTGGAAAAGGGGAGGAAAGCGTTGAAGATACTGCAAAGGTTATATCTGGATTTTCTGATATTGTTATGATCAGAACTTTTGAGCACCAAACTCTTTTAGATTTTTCTAAACTTTTAAAGGTGCCTTTAATTAATGGGCTAACAAACTCTAGCCATCCGTGTCAATTATTGAGTGATGTCATGACGTTTGAAGAAAAAAAAGGTTCTATTAAAGGGGCCAAAATTGCATGGGTGGGTGACGGAAACAATGTAACTAATTCAGCAATAGAGGCTGCGGTTCAATTTGATTTTGAATTAAACATTTGTGTTCCAGAAAATTATTTACCTTCAAAAAAAGTATTAGATTGGGCTAGTCAAGAAAACGGCAAAATAAAAATTTTTCATGATCCGAACAAGGGAGTGGAGAATGTCGATTGTATCATGTCTGATAAATGGGTATCGATGGGAGATACGGGTAACACAAAACAAAAGAAAAAAGACTTACAAGGCTTCCAAGTAAACCAACAACTTTTGGACTGTGCAAAAGAGGACGCTATTTATTTGCATGTATTGCCAGCTGATAGAGGTGAAGAAGTTTCTCCAGATGTAATCGATGGAAACCAATCAGCCGTTTGGTTGCAAGCTGAGAATAGATTGCACGGACAAAAGGCAATTATTGAATGGTGTTTATCAAGTTAATTTCTCCAAAAGGATGGTAGAAATAAAATTAATACCGTAAACAACTCAAGTCTTCCCAACAACATTCCTAAACTTAATAACCATTTTGCACTATCTGATAGAGTAAAAAAGTTCCCTCCAGGACCAACTGTGGGTCCAAGGCCTGGCCCTACATTTGAGATAGAGGTTGCTGCTGATGATACTGAAGTTATTAGATCAAGGCCTGTAAGTGATAATAATAAAGTTAATATAAAGAATACAAAAATGTACAGGCACACAAATGTTAATACAGATGTTAAAAACTGATCATTGATAATTTGATTATTATATCTAATTGGAAAAATACCATGAGGGTAGAAAATTTGTTTAATCTGTTTATCTATAAATGAAATTAGTATTTGAAATCTAAATACCTTTACCCCGCATGTGGTTGATGCTGAGCATCCGCCAATAAACATGAGTATTAAAAAATAAAATATGGCAAAGTTTCCCCATGACCCATAATCTTGGGTGGTATAGCCAGTTCCTGTCATAATAGACACAACATTAAAAGCTGCATCTCTGAATGCATAGATTGGTTCTTTGTCTATACTCATAAATAAATTGATAAAAATAATTAAAACTGAAGCTACTAATACAAGCATGAAACCTATAATTTGTTTATCTTTAAAGAAAACAAGCAGGTCACCTCTTGCAAATTTAATATAAGCAAGAAAAGGAATACTTCCAGAAATTATGAAAACGATTGCAACAGCCTCAAGTAAAAAACTATCAAAATGGCCTATGGAATTTGTATATGTTGAGTAACCACCAGTTGAGACAGTTGTTAGAGCGTGGTTTATAGCATCAAAAACATTCATTCCTGCCAACCAGTATGACAGAACACACAATATAGTAATTAGCATATAAATTTTAGTAATAGAAAGTGCTATCTCACCGGATTTTGGAACTACTTTTTCCACTTCCATTCCCTCAGATCTAAAGAGTTGCATGCCACCAATATTTAATAAAGGTAAGATTGTAATTGCCATTACAATAATACCTATGCCTCCCAACCATTGTAATAGTGAACGCCAAACCAATATTCCTTTTGATGCTTTTTCTACCTCTGATAAAATAGTTGAACCGGTTGTTGTAATGCCAGACACACTTTCAAAAAATGCATCAGTAAAACTTAGATCTAAAGAAGAAAAATATAATGGTAATGCACCAAATAGTGAGATTGAGAACCAAGCGAGGTTAGTCATTAAGAATGCTTGCTGAATATTTAATGTTCTTTCATCAGTTTTATTGGTGATGACTAATAAAGTACCAATAAAAGCAGTAAGTATAGATGTTACCAAAAAATGCTGTGACTTATTCCCAATTGTCATTTCAACAACATGGGGAATGATCATAAAAATTGATAAAATTATTATTAAATATCCAATAATTAGAAATGTAGTTTTAATTCCTGAATTCATTTCAAAGCAGCTAAAATGAAATTATATTAATATTTCTTTAAGACAATGATACAAATGTTTGTAATTTAAAAAAACCTGATATTACCCTATAAACAAAAAGATTATGAATGAAGAATATCTAAACTCCATCGCATGGCCATTTGTTGAAGCTAGAGGGATATTAAAGAAAAAAAATAAAGCTTTAGAAAAAAAAGGTTATGCGTTGTTTCAAACAGGTTATGGACCAAGCGGATTACCACATATTGGAACTTTTGGTGAAGTTTCTAGGACCACAATGGTTATTCAGGCTTTTAAAAAAATTTCAGATATTCCTGTTAAATTATTTACCTTTTCAGACGACATGGATGGATTAAGAAAAGTTCCAGAAAACATTCCTAATAGTGAAATGCTACATGAGAATTTAAACAAACCATTAACTGATGTACCTGACCCATTTGGAAAGTTTCAAAGTTTTGGTGAGCATAATAATAATATGCTTAAGAAATTTCTTGATGCATTTAATTTTGAATATGAGTTTAAAAGCTCATCTGAGATGTACAAAGGTGGTTTATTTAACGAGGAGTTAATTAATGTTCTTAAAAATTATGAAAAAATAATGAATATTGTAATTCCGACATTAGGCCCAGCGCGAAAAAAAACATACAGCCCATTTCTTCCAATTTGTCCAGAGACAGGTAAGGTTTTGGAAATACCAATTGTTGAAATTAATAATGATAAAAATTCAGTAGTATTTGAGAATAACGGTAAAAAATTTGAGACCAAAGTAACAGATGGTCATTGCAAATTGCAATGGAAAGTCGATTGGGCTATGCGTTGGTCAGCATTAAAAGTAGATTTTGAAATGTATGGTAAAGACCTCATCCCGAGTGCAGAACTCTCGAGTAAAATTTGTAAAACTTTAGGCACAAGTCCTCCTAATGGTTTTGCCTATGAGCTATTTCTTGATGAAAAGGGTGAAAAAATATCTAAATCTAAAGGTAACGGAATAACAATTGAAGAATGGCTTAAATACGCGACACCAGAAAGTTTATCTTTGTACATGTATCAAAATCCACAAAGAGCAAAAAAACTTTACCCTCAAGTCATACCCAAAGCCGTTGATGAATACTTAACATTTTTAGATAAATTCGAAGCACAAGAGATTAAAGAAAAATTAGGCAATCCAGTATGGCATGTACACAACGGTCAACCACCAAAAGAAAAAAATGTAATTTCATTTGGAGTTCTTTTAAATTTAGTGAGTGCAAGTAATGCTGAAAATGAAGATGTCCTATGGAAATATATAAAAAATTATAATTCGGATATTGTAATTGAACATCATCCAATTCTTAAACAGTTGATACAAAATGCAATACAATATTTTAATGATATTGTTAAACCTACAAAAAATTATAGAGCAGCCAATGGAGATGAAAAGAAGGCATTATCTGAATTAATCGAAGTACTAAAAAATATGCCAGATGGAAAAGATCCTGCAGAGATTCAAACCGAAGTTTTTACAGTTGGTAAAAATTACTATCCAAAAGAAAAGTTAAGAGATTGGTTTAAAGCGATTTATGAAATTGTTTTTGGAGATCAACAAGGACCAAGAATGGGATCTTTCATAAGTTTTTTTGGAAGAAAAGAAACAATAAGTTTAATTGAAAAAAGTTTAAATAGATAAAATGTTGTATGATGTTTTTAGCTCTTTTTTAAAACAAGCAGAACCAGAGTATGCGCATCAATTAGCTATAAAATTTTTAAAAAAAAAATTTATTCCACTTGAGTTATTTGCATTTAAAGGTGATCAGTCTTTAAATACAAATCTATTAGGACTGAGTTTTGACAATCCAATAGGTTTAGCTGCAGGTTTTGATAAAAATGCAGAGGTATATAATAGCTTTTTTAAACTAGGATTTGGATTCACTGAAGTTGGAACCATCACTCCAAAACCGCAAGATGGAAATGCAAAGCCAAGAGTATTTAGGTTAAATGAAGATAAAGCAATTATTAATCGTCTGGGTTTCCCGAATGAAGGAATGGAGGGTATTTATGAAAGAATAGCAACCAATCCAAGTAGCAAAATATTAGGCATTAACATTGGACCCAATAAGGAAAACGCAACGAAAAATGATGACTACATAAAGTGCTTAAAAAAATTTCACGATAAGTCAGATTATATAACAATAAATATATCATCGCCAAACACTCCCAACCTAAGGAGCATGCATGATAAAGAGAAAATAACTGATCTAATAAAAGCAATTCAAGAAGAGTTAAAAAATTTTACTAAAAAAAAATCAATTCTTTTTAAGCTATCTCCCAATATTGAAGTTGAAGATGTAGATAATTTATCGAAAATATTTTTAGATCATTCTGTTGATGGTCTAATTTTAACGAACACTTCTATTTCAGGTAAAGAGCAATTAAAAAATTTTCAAAAAAGTGAAAGTGGTGGGTTATCTGGAAGCCCAATTTACGAAAAATCAAATATAATTATTTCAGAATTTTACAAAAGATTAAGAGGAAAAATTCCTATTATTGGAGCCGGAGGAGTGAGTGATGGCGAAACAGCTTATGAAAAAATTAAATCTGGAGCTAGTTTATTACAACTATATACATCCTTAGTTTTTAAAGGACCTTATGTTGCCTCAACTATTAATGAGGAACTTGTGCAACTTTTGAAACAAGATGGATTTTCAAATATTTCACAAGCCGTTGGTATAAATGCCAATCAATAGAATTATATGTGAAATAATCACAAGTATTGTAAGAACTTTTCTTAAAAATAAATAATCAATATTAGTGTAGTATTTTTTATCAATCACAAAAATTACAAAATACGATAATGCAAAGATAAATATTTTAAATATATCTGAAATTATTATCTCAATAAAAAGTAAAATAATTGGAAGCAAAACTATAAAGCAAATTAATAGTTTTATATCATTCTTTTTTTCATTAATAATTAAATGGTACCAAGTCGAACCACATAGGAAGCTAAGTATCACTAAAGAATATAATGAAAATAAATCAATATATAGGTTACTGTAATTAAAAAAAATTGTTATTGATAATAGATAAAAAGGTACAAGGCCTCCTAAACATAAATTTTTAATTAAGTTTTTGTGTAACATTAAATTATTTTTCTGAAAGAATAGGCAATGACAATTCCTATACCAATTGCAATACTTACAGATGTAATACCATAAATTATTGGATATGAATTTGATACGTTAAGAATAAAATTTGTAAAACTACTTAGATCAGGAACTAATATATCTGGAGAGTTGATTGTTGATACAATTTCAGAGAAAAATAAATCATACCCAAATTTTAAACCAAGTATTAAAATTAAAATTGATAAAATAGCTCTAAGCTCTTCACCTGCTAATTTATAACTAACTTTGGATCCAAGTTGTGCACCTAAAACAGATCCAATTGCCAAAATTAAAACTAGATAAATATCAATTGTATTATTGACGATTGCATGAAGCAGAGTGACAATAATCATTACAAATATCATCGCAAATAGCGATGTACCGGGCACAAGTTTTGCTGGCATTCCAATCACGTAAATTAATATTGGTACCAATATGAAACCGCCTCCCACACCTAATAATGAAGAAATTAAACCGATTAATATACCAAAAAATATTGGACCAATTGCGCTGATATAAAGTTTGGATGCGTGAATTCTAATTTTAAAAGGTAAATTGTGAATCCAATAGTGCTTATGTAACTTTCTTCTTATAAATCTTTTATTTTTTATTCTGATAATTTCACTTAAACTTTCAATGAACATTAACAATCCAATAATTGATAGCAGAACAAAATAAAGTATTGTGATCAAACTGTTTATAGAACCTTGCTTTAAGAAAAAAATAAAAATCTCCACTCCAATTACAGATCCAATTAATCCACCTATTAAAATTAAAATGCCCATCTTAATATCAATATGTTTTTTGAAGTAATGAGCGAGTGTCCCAGAAACTGATGCAGCAAGAATATTGTTTGCTCCATTTGCAACGGCATAAATTGGTGGAATACCTAAAAAAATTAATATTGGCGTCATCAAAAAACCTCCACCAATTCCAAGGAGTCCAGTTAGAAAACCGACAACACCACTAACCAACAATAACAAAGGAACATTTATAAATACTTCAGCGATAGGTAAATAAATATTAAGCATTATTGAAAGTCATATTATTCAAGGAATATGCCTCTAACTTTAAATTGTCAAATTCAATAGATCGAAAAATTTTAACCAAAAACACCTTGACCATTGATATTTTAGGAAATATACCTCACCACATTATGTCAAATATCTGCGAACTTACAGGCAAGAGACCAATGAGTGGTAACAATGTCAGTCATGCTAAAAATAAAACTAAAAGAAAGTTTTATCCTAATTTGAAGAAAGTTTCTTTGAAGAGTGAATTGTTGAAAAAAAATGTAAGTTTAAAAATATCTACAAGAGCACTAAAAGCTGTAGATTTTAAAGGTGGATTTGATGCATTTCTAATTAAAGCAAAAAATAAGAATTTAGCTCCAAGAATTAAAAAATTAAAAAAAGCTTTAATGGTGAAAACTAAAGTCAAAGCTAATTGACCAATAAAAAATTAATTCCATTTATAGTTTCTATGATGCTGATTGTTTTGGCATCGAATTATTTAGTGCAGATACCTTTTCAATATTTTAATCTAGAAAATATTTTAACTTGGGGAGCGTTTACTTACCCAGTTGCATTTCTTGTAACAGATTTGGCAAACAGAATTTATGGTATCGAGTTTACCAAAAAAGTGATTTTTGCCGGTTTTGCGTGGGGTTTATTGGTCTCATTAATTTTTGCTGTCGGTGATTTTAATTTAATTTCTATTAGAATAGTGATTGGGTCGGGAACTGCATTTTTGATTGCCCAATTATTAGATGCAAAAATTTTTAATATTTTAAGGCATAATAAAATTTGGATAGTGGCACCATTTTTTTCCTCAACAATTTCATCTGCAATAGATACGGTTTTATTCTTTTCCATTGCCTTTTATGCAACGGGAATTCCATGGGTAACTTTAGCTATTGGAGATTTCATTGTAAAAATAATTATTGCAATGATGATGCTCATCCCATTTAGATTGATATTAGGTAAATTAAATTTAATTCAGGGTTCTTTTTTTACTAGGTGAATTGATAAATAGCTCCACCAGCTGGTCTACCATTGCATCCCCTAACTCTTGAACATCAGCAATTTTTACTGCTTTCTCATAATAATTTGTCACATCATGACCAATTCCAATTGCATTAATTTCAACTTCAGAGTTTTTTTCAATCCAATTAACAACTCTTTTAAGGTGTTGTTCTAAATAATTTGCTTGGTTCACAGATAAAGTTGAGTCATCAACTGGAGCTCCATCAGATATAACCATGATAATTTTTCTTTCTTCTTTTCTCTTTTTTAATCTATTGAATGCCCATAACACAGCTTCACCATCAATATTTTCCTTAAGAATTCCTTCTTTTAACATTAGTCCCAAGTTATTTTTTGATCTTCTCCATGGAGCGTCAGCAGACTTATAAATTATGTGACACAAATCATTTAATCTACCTGGGTTTTGCTTTTTATGTTTGGTCCAAAGTTCACGACTTTTTCCACCTTTCCAATTTAAAGTTGTAAAGCCTAATACTTCAACTTTGACAGAGCAACGTTCTAATGTTCTTGATAATATATCTGCACAAATTGCAGCTGTAGTAATTGGTCTACCTCTCATGGACCCAGAATTATCGATAAGCAAAGTAACAATAGTATCTTTAAAATCTATATCTTTTTCTTTTTTGTACGAAAGTGAATTGAAGGGGTCCATTATGATTCTTGGTAGCTTAGAGGCATCGAGCAAACCTTCTTCTAAATCAAAGCTCCACGATCTATTTTGTTTAGCTAGCAATTTTCTTTGTAGTTTATTTGCAAGCCTAGATATAAAAGATTGCAAAGAAGATAACTGAACATCAAGATTATTTCTTAACTTTGCAATTTCTTCTTCTGTTATTAATTCGTTTGCCTCAAAAATTTTATCAAATTTATTTGTAAATATTTTGTATTTTTTGTTATTTTTTTCACTTTTTTTCTGTGCTCTAGTTGTTTTTACATCTTCATCATCGCTGTCTTCCAATGATATTTCTTGGTCATTTAAACTTGGATCAAAGTCTACTTCTGGTACTAAGCTTTCCATATCAAATTCAGGCTTTTCGGATTGCTGATTTTCTTGCTCTTGTAGTTGTTGTTTTTCATTATCCTGTTGATTGTCGCTATCATCATTTTGATCATCATTTTCAACATTTTGAGGATTTGAATTTTGGTCTTGTATCTCAAGTTCATTTATAATTGAGTTTACTTTTTGACTATATTTTTTTTGATCATTTAAGTTATTATTTAATGCCTCAATCTGATGGGATACCTTTGTATCAAAAATTTCATTCCATCTTTTAAAATCGTCTTTTTTATTTTCTGGAACAACAAAATCCATAACCTTGCCCCTGAGATATGCTTCAAAAGCATCTGCTATAAAGTTTTGTGAATGCACATTGCTATCAGATATTTTTTTTTGATAAAATTTATTAAGATTATTCTTAACCCCTTTAAATTGATCTGATCCAATTTTTTCATATCGTATTTTTTCAGCAACATTATATAAAGTTTTAGCTATTGTACCTGATGGTTGGTATTCAGTGATTAGCTGTTCATCGCTATATTTTATTTTAAGCGCTTCGCTATCAGCCAAAACGCGAGCTTCTAAAATTTCTTCAAAGTTTTCTGATGAAATAATTTTTGGTCTAGAAATTTTATCAAACTTCTCCCTTTTTTCTTTGATAGTTGTTCGAGCAATTGCTTTAGCTGTTGAATGTATTGCTGACTTATATTTTTCTAATTTTGAATTTTCAGACATTTTTTTTAGAGACAATATTCTCGCTTGAGATATCTTCCCCAAAACATCTTTGATAATATTCAGCTATGATTGGTATTTCAAGTTCATCACATTTATTTAAAAAAGACACTTTGAAAGAGTGTTTTAGTTCAGAGAATATTTTATAGTTATCCGCCCAAGTTATTACTGTTCTGGGGCTCATAAGAGTTGATATATCTCCATTTGCAAAACCATTTCTTGTCAAATTTGCTACTTGAACCATGTTTTTAATAATTTGCTTACCCTCATCGTTTTTTAAAAAACTGCATTTTGCCAAAACAATTTCCTCTTCTTTTTTTGGATCTAGGTAGTTTAAGGTTGTTACGATATTCCATCTATCCATTTGACCTTGGTTGATTTGCTGTGTTCCATGATACAATCCTGTTGTGTCGCCAAGACCAACAGTATTTGCAGTAGCAAATAATCTAAAGTAGTTGTTTGGCTTAATTACTTTGTTTTTATCAAGTAAGGTAAATTTTCCCTCACTTTCCAAAACTCTTTGAATCACAAACATAACATCTGGTCTACCCGCATCATATTCATCAAATACTAAAGCCACTGGATTTTGTAATGACCAAGGTAAGATGCCTTCTTTAAAGTCTGTTACTTGTTTGCCATCTTTAATTACAATTGCATCTTTGCCAATTAAGTCAATTCTACTGACATGACTATCAAGATTTACTCTCACGCAAGGCCAATTTAGTCTTGCTGCAATTTGCTCTATGTGGGTAGATTTTCCAGTTCCATGATAGCCTTGAACCATTACTCTTTTGTTACTTGAGAAACCAGCAAGAATAGCTAGTGTAGTTTCTTTATCAAAAATGTAGGTGTCATCAATTTCTGGAACATAATCATTCTTTTTTGAAAATGCTGGAACTTCTAAGTCTACATCAATATTGAAAGTTTGTTTTACTGAAATTTGTAAATCTGGTTGTTCTGAAAACATTTTTTTATGCAGCTTTCTGTTTATTACTTAATGAAGTTTTTAAATAAGAATAAGCTATTGTAATTTCCTTTAATTTTTCTTCGTATTTTTTATCGCCAGCATTCATATCAGGGTGGTATTTTTTCACAAGTTTTTTAAATTGCTCTTTAACTCCCGTCCAATTTATATTTGATTTAAGATCCATTTTTTTTAAAGCAGCGAGCTGTTTTTCTGTATATCTCTCACTGCCTTCATTAATTGTACTTTTAAATTTTGAAACTTTTAGTAATTCATCTTCAATAGCATTGTTCCATAGTTTATGAAAAAAATTATCCATAGACCCAAACTTTTGTGTTTTCTTGTGACCAATAATATCTTGGAATACGAAATCCTCGATTTGAGTTTGAGACATACCTTCAAAAAAATCCCATTTTTTATTATATTCTTTTACATGGTCCTCACAAAACCATAAGTAGGCATCGTTATTTTTTGCGGGTGCTTTAAATTCACCAAGTTCATCACAATCTGCCCACTGACAATTTAAATTTTGATTTGCCATATGCTGATCAAAATGCTGGTGGCAAAAAACTTTATATTCTTTGTTTTTCTTGTCTCTAATAAGAACTTTTTTAAAACCCCTTTCAATACAGTGGGGATTTTCACAATTTTTTTTCATCTATGTTATATTATAAAATAAAAATGAATGTAGAAAAACAATTAAAAGAAAAACTAATAAATATTCTTAGGATTAATGATTTAGAAGTAGTCAATAATTCGCACCTACATGCGGGTCATGCTTCTTCACCCAACAATGGAAAAAGTCATTTTAAAGTTATTATTAGAGATTTAAATTTTTCAAAATTACCTAAGATCAAATCCCATCAAATCATTTATAATGCACTTAAAGATGAGATGGATACTTTTATACACGCCTTAGAAATTGATATTTCTAATGTTTGATATTTCTATCTAACGTTACTTTGATTTGGGTAATTTGATTTTTACTCTTATTCAAAATTTCATAAGATATATTGTTATATTTAAATACTTGTCCAACTTCAGGCAAGGTTTCAGTTTTATAAATTATGTAACCTGCAATTGTTGACGCATGCTCTTCAGGTATGTTCAAATCTAATTCTCTATTAACATCCCTGACATTAACATCACCTCTAATTCTAAAATCACTTTCGTTAACTCTTCTTATGCCTATTGTTGAAAAATCTTTTTCGTCAAAAATATTTCCAACAATTTCTTCAATAATATCTTCAAGAGATATTAGGCCCATCAATTCACCATACTCATCAACGACAAAAGCAATTTTTTCCTTTCGTTTAATAAATTCATTTAATTGGTCTTTTACTTTAGTTGTTTCAGGAATAAACCAAGGTTTGATAATAGAGTCTTTTACCTTCTCAATACTTAACTGACCATCTTCACTTAAATCACTAAGAATATTCTTTGCATGAATGATCCCCAGTATATTATTGGCATCATTCTCCCAGACTGGAATTCTACTGAAGGAACTAACAGAAATTGTTTTAAAGATTTCTTTCGTATTTTTTAAATCAAGTGAAAATATATTTTTTCGGTGGGTCATTATTTTTTCAACTGTAATTTCCTTAAGATCTAATATGGCATTTATCATTTCACTCTCATCTTTATGAAGATCTCCCTCATCTTCATGCATATCAATCATATTCCGTATATCCTCTGTAACCGAGTGATCTTGATTTTTACTATCTACTCCAAATAATTTGCACACTAAGTTATTTATAGCTTTTAAAACTAGATTAATTGGAAAGAATAGTTTCACAAGAATAGTCAGCGGCCATGAGAAAAATAATGCAAATCTGTCTGACTTAATTAATGCGATATTTTTTGGTAAAACTTCAGCAAAGATAACAATTAGACATGTCATTACTAAAGTTGAATAAAAAACTCCTTCACTTCCAAAATACTCAATTAAGATTGCAGTAGCTAAAACTGATGCAAGAATATTTACAATATTATTGCCAACTAATATTGAGCTTATGAGCTCATTTTTATTATCTATCAAATTAAGTAATTTTTTTGCCCGCTTATCACCTTTATTTGCAAGTTTATGAATTTTACTTCTGTTTACAGAAGTAACTGAGGTTTCAGATCCAGAAAACATACCTGAAATGACTATTAAAATTGCTATATAAAAAATAGGAAGATAATTAGTAAATTCCATTTTGCATATCGTTGGCTATTAAGGGTATAAATGTTTTTTTCAATGTAGTTTCCTTAATTATAGACTTACCAATTTTTTTTAAAAGAATTATCTTTATCTTCTCGCCGTCTGCTTTTTTATCATTGCTCATAATGTTGGTTATTTTTTTAATATTTTTGGCGTAAACAAATTTTTTATATCTAAAATTTAAATTTAATCTTTGATAAAGATTTATAATTTTATTTAATTCAATTTTAGATAAATACCCCAATTTACATGAAAGTTTTGCAGCTACCATCATTCCAATTAAAACTGCCTCACCATGAATAATTTTTTTTGAGTAACCGTTTGCAGTTTCAACTGCATGTCCAAAGGTATGACCAAAGTTTAGTATAGCTCTTAGATTTTGTTCTTTTTCATCTTTATTGACTACGTATGCTTTATATTTGCAACTTTTATATATAGCCGTTTCAATAGTTGAGTTATCTTTTAGTGCTAATATTTTATCACCATTTACATTTAGCCAATTAAAAAAATTCTTATCAAGTATAAGTGAATATTTTAACACTTCTGCAAAACCAGCTGTCACCTCTCTTTTCGGTAAAGACTTAAGTGTACTTATATCAATTAATACAAAGTTAGGTTGATAGAATGTTCCGATTAAGTTTTTACCATAATTATTATTTATTCCTGTTTTTCCACCAACAGAGGAATCAACTTGTGACAATAGTGTAGTTGGCACTTGAACAAAATTTATACCTCTTTTGAAAATACTTGCCGAAAAGCCAGCTAGGTCACCAATAACACCTCCACCTAGTGCAACGACAACGTCTTGTCGGCCAAAGTTATGTTTTGACAGAAGATTTGTTATTTTGTTAACGTAATTATTATTTTTTATCTTTTCACCGTCAGGCAAAGACAATTTAATTAACATCATATTTTTATTAAGGCCCTTTTTTATTTCAACTAAATATCTTGAAGGAATGTTACCATTAGTAATAACAAGAATTTTTTTTGAATTATTTAAATATTTTCTTTGTAATTTTGAAAAGTTTTTTAAAATATTATTACCTATAAAAATTGGATAACTTTTAGATTTTGTTTTAACTTTTAGTATTTTCATATTTTTCTAATATTTTTTTTACAATAACTTTTTTGTTATCATTTTTAGATCTTATTGTATAATCAGCTGTTTCGTAAATTCCTTTTCTTTTGTCATATATGTTTTTTATAGAGTTTTTGAGTGATACATAATTTAACATCGGCCTTTTATTTTTAGATTTAGAAAGTCTTTGATGTATTGTGTCAATACTCGCATGAATCCAAATTGACGAACCAAAAGATTTAATAATTTTTCTTATATTTTTATTGATAAAAGCTCCTCCCCCAATAGAGACTACTTTTGGTTTACCATTAATTAGCTTAATGCATATTTTTTCTTCAATTTTTCTAAAATAATTTTCACCTTTTAAATCGAATATTTCACGTATTGTTTTTTTGCATTTTTGCTCTATTTCCGAGTCACTATCTACAAAATCTATACCTAAAGATTTTGCTAGCTCTTTACCCACTGAGGTTTTGCCAGAACCCATCATACCGATTAAAACTATAGTTTTAGACATGTTATGTTGAAATTTAACAATTTATAACACATTTTTGACTAAAATGTTTATAAAACAGTAACAGATGTTTAAAAATTCAATTTTCAAAAATACAATAATTTTTTTTGGTCTTATTTTCGGCCTGATCTATTTGGTGAACTACTTAAATATATCACCCGAAACTAAACTAGAAATCAAAGTCATATCAAATGAAGCTGCACAAAAAGTTAGGTAAAAAATTATTTTTAATTTTACTTTTAATTTTTTATCCGATCACTACTTACGGCCAAACTAAAGATATTTGGCAAAAATCAAAAGAGCTTAAGATTGAAAAAAATGAGTTAGAAAAAAGTAATCAGGATCAAATTCAAAACAATAACGATTTGCCACCCACTGTTTTTGATAAAGAAAACGCTGATTTAAAAGTTGATGAAATAACCCAGTTATCAGACATTCAGGATAATGAAGTTATCTTTGGTTTATTTGAACCTAATCCTAAAAAAATAAATTTAAATTTTTGGGCTAATGTAGATCAACAGCTATACGAAAATATAATGAATGTAGTGTTACAAACTAATAGCAAAAGTTTAAATGCAATTTCAGAAAGAATTCTTTTTACAAAAACAAACCTAAGTGTTTTTGAAGATAAGGGAAAAGCTCATCTAAACAATATCGCTGATTGGTTAATTAAGAATAGAAAAATGAAATTTATTGATACAGTTATATATCAAAATGACATGATCAACCAGAATTCAAAATTCTTAGAATTTTTATTTAATTACTATTTAATTAATGGACAGGTAAATAAATCGTGCACTTATGCAAATTTAATGACTATAAATTCAGATAGTGCAGCATTAGAAAAATATAAAATATTCTGTTTAATTAATGATAAAAAAAATAAGCAAGCACTTTCTCAACTAGAGCTTACAAAAGAAACAAGAGATATTGAAAAATTTTTTATTGATAAAATTAGTTTTTTAACGGGCTTAAGTGATCAGAAGGGCAATGTAAATTTTGATAATGTATTTAATGGTCACCTTACCCTTATGGTAAATGAAGACTATAGCATAAAATACGAAGATTTTTCTAAGACCAAAGATCTTAGAAATTATTTTTTTAAAAATGGGCTTGATAAAAAACTTTTACAAGAAGCAAGAGATAATTTAACGCCTGATAATAAAACTGAGTTAAACAATTTAGTTATTTTCTTAGAAAGATCGTCGAATGAAGATCTTTATAGTCCAGATAAAATATTGGATATATATAAAAAATATAATTTTTCTTTTGAGCAATTATTAAAACCAATTGAAGCATCTGAAAATTTAAGACGCCCGGAGTCTCATGCAATTTTATATCAAGGAATGATACTAGCCCAAGATCCCGATATTAAATTAAATATTTTAAACCAATTTAAAGATAAATTAAAATTAAATGGTTTAGATAAAGTTATAATGCCAATTTATTACAAAGAGCTGGAAAAAATAATTTCACAAAAACCTGATCTAATTTCTGATGATGTCTTAAATCAGATGAAAATTTTTAAAAGAGAAGCAAGATCTGAAAATGATTTTAATTCTAATTATCTGTTTTCTTCAAGAATTAAAAAACTCATACAAAAAGATTTAGATAAAAAGGAAAAGCAGGAAGCTATTAAGTTATTAGAAGATTTTGATAAAAAAGTGAAAAATAATGAGTATAATATTGGCAACAAAGATAAGGCATTAATAAATATTTTAGAGATTAATGATGTCAATATTCCCAATAATTTAAAAAAGCACTTAATAAGCAAAGACATTTATATTCCTAGTGATGTCTTTAATTCTATTGAAAAAGGAGAAAAAGATTTGGCGTTATTAAAGACCATGATTTTTATTAATAATTCTAAAGAGAGTGAGTCAAATTATGCTAGAAATGTTTTATCAATAATTAAAATTTTTGATAAACTTGACTTTGATGAATTTAAACAAATATACTTGAAACAAGAATTTAAAATATAACTTAAGATGCATTATTTAGATTTTGAAAAAGACCTGGAGCAGTTAGATAAAAATTTAAATGATTTGAAAAATCCTTTTAATGAAGAGGGCGGATTATCTAGCGTAAATAATAACGATATAATTAATCTTGAAGGACAAATAGATAGTAAAATTGCAGAGATTTACTCAAATCTTGATGGTTGGAAAAAAACAAAAATTGCGAGACATGAAAATAGACCTAAGGCCCACCACTACATAAATGTTATTTTTGATAATTTTCAACATATGGCTGGTGATAGAAACTTTGGTGAAGACGAGGCAGCAATCACAGGTTTTGCAAAAATCAATGGTCATTCTGTTTTAGTTATTGGTCAAGAAAAAGGAAATGATACGCAATCAAGATTAAAAAGAAATTTTGGTATGATGAGACCAGAAGGTTATAGAAAATGTATAAGGTTAATGAAGTTAGCTGAAAATTATAACATTCCTGTTATCACTTTTATTGATACTCCTGGAGCTTTTCCAGGCAAGGGAGCTGAGGAAAGAGGGCAAGCCGAAGCGATTGCTCAGTCAATAAACTGTTGTTTAAGTTTAAAAGTACCTATTATTTCAATTGTAATTGGTGAAGGCGGATCTGGTGGCGCTATCGCATTGGCAACTTCTAATAAAGTTTTGATGTTAGAACACTCAATTTACTCTGTTATCTCTCCTGAAGGATGCGCTTCTATTTTATGGAAAGATGCCACAAAATCAAAAGAAGCAGCAGAAGCAATGCATTTAACAGCACAAGATTTAAGTAAGTATCAAATTATTGATGGGATAATTAATGAGCCAAAAGGTGGGGCACACAGAAACCCAGAAAAAATGTCAAAAAGAATTAAAGATGAAATAACCAAATATATTCTACAATATAGCAATAAAACTTCGGAGAATATTTTAGAAGAGAGAACTCATAAATTCAAAAGTGTTGGAGATAACTTGCCTGAAGATATTATTTCTTTTGACTCTTTTGAAAATGTTCAAATTAAAGAGAAGCTATTAAAAAATAAAAAAATTACTATTTCAGTAATTGTTGCTGTTGTGACTTTGACTCTTGGTTTGATATTTTTTTTAAGCTAAAGCTCCACAACAAGCTTTAAACTTTTTTCCAGTAGCTGGACACTTTTCATTTCTAGATAGTTTTGAGTTTTCATTATTTTCTAATAAACAACCTTCAGGTCTATTAGTTTTTGATACATCTTTTGAAAGCTCTTCTTGCATTTTTTCAGCAATATCAATCTCAATATTTGATAAGAAAATTACAATATTTTCCTTTATCTTTTCTAATAGCTGTTGAAATAACCCAAAACTTTCTCTTTTATATTCATCCAGTGGATTTTTTTGACCATAACCCCTCAAGCCAATGACTTGTCTTAGTTGTTCCAAATATTGGAGATGATTTCTCCACTCAAAATCAAGATTCTGTAAAAATATCTTTTTTTCAATATCCTTGTTAACTGTATCTCCAACTTTTTGAATACGGTCATTTCTTTTGTCTTCAAATTTAGATTTTAACTTTTTAAGCTTTTCATCGTAGCTTGAGTTTACAAAAGATTTGACATCACTGTCATTTAACTTTGAACCTAAAATTCTCTCTATTCTAGATTTTAAAATATTAATATTTAAATTCTCTTCGGGTTGTTTAGAGTATTCAATAATATCATCTGAAATATCTTCAAAAAAATTATTAGTTACTTGATAAATATTATCATTTTTTAATATCTCTAAGCGTTGTTCATAAATCACTTTTCTTTGGTCGCTCATTACATCATCAAATTGAAGTAAAGATTTCCTAATATCAAAATTTCTGGCCTCAACTTTTTGTTGTGCCTTTTCTAAAGCTTTATTTATCCATGGATGGTCAATGCTTTCCCCTTCTTTAAAACCTAGTTTTTGAAGCATTGTATCAATTCTCTCAGATCCAAAAATTCTCATTAAATCATCTTGTAAACTAAGAAAAAATATCGATTTACCTTGGTCACCTTGCCTGCCTGACCTACCTCTTAATTGATTATCTATACGTCTACTTTCATGTCTTTCAGTTCCAATAACAAGAAGTCCGCCTGCATTCATTACTTCTTCTTTTTCTTTTTTATGAAGATTGGCTTCGTCCTCTGGATTAGCCGCTTCTTTTTTTCTTAAATCTAAGTTTCCACCTAATTGTATGTCTGTTCCTCGCCCAGCCATATTTGTAGCAATTGTTACAGAGCCTAAGCAACCTGCTTGCGCAATTATTGCAGCCTCTTTTTCATGTTGTTTTGCGTTTAATACATTGTGATTGATTTTATTTTTCTTAAGATGACTTGATAATTCTTCTGACTTTTCAATGCTCGTTGTTCCTACTAAAATTGGCTGACCTTTTGCATTTGCGTCTTTGATATTTTCAATAATTGCGTCAAACTTTTCTTTTTCTGTTCTATAAATTTGATCATTTAGATCTTTTCTTTCCACATCTACATTAGTCGGGATTTCAACAACATCTAATTTATAAATATCAAAAAACTCTTGAGCTTCTGTTATGGCGGTTCCAGTCATACCAGAAAGTTTATTATATAATCTAAAATAGTTTTGGTATGTGGTAGAGGCAAAAGTTTGATTTTCATTTTGAATTGGAACACCCTCTTTTGCCTCAATTGCTTGATGCAATCCATCAGAGTATCTTCTTCCTTCAAGAACACGACCTGTAAACTCATCTATAATTTGAATCTGATTATCTCTTATTATGTAGTCCTTATCTTTTTGAAAAAGTACATTTGCTTTTAATGATTGGTTAATATGATGAACAAGCGAAATGTTCCGAGGATCATAAAAATTTTCACCTTTTAATAAATTAAGTTTTTCTAATTTATTTTCTACCTCATCAACACCCTTGTCATTTAAAGTAATATTTTTATCCTTTTCATCTTTTTGATAGAGGTCTTCGCTAAGTTCATTAACTATTTTATTACATAAAAAATATTCAGTAGAAGTATCCTCTGCAGGTCCTGAAATAATTAAAGGAGTTCTAGCTTCATCAATTAAAATACTGTCTACTTCATCAACAATACAATAGTTAAAACCCCTTTGCGCCATATCATCGAGTGATAATTTCATATTGTCTCTTAGGTAATCAAATGCAAATTCATTATTGGTTCCATATACAATATCGCATTGATAAACTTTTTTTCTATCTTCATCAGAGGTTTCACTTGTTAAACAATCTACCGTTAAGCCTAAATGTTTAAAGATTTGACCCATCCATTGTGCATCACGTTTTGCAAGATAGTCATTGACTGTAACAATATGAACACCTTTGCCTGACAAAGCATTTAAAAAAGCAGCAAGGGTTGCAACTAAAGTTTTTCCTTCACCAGTTTTCATTTCTGAAATTTTACCCTGATGCAGGATCATGCCCCCCATTAATTGAACATCATAATGTCTTTGGCCAATAGTTCTTTTGCTAGCCTCTCTTACCAAAGCAAATGCAGTCGGTAGAACAATATCTAAATCTTTAGGTTCCTTAACCTTGCTTCTTAATTCCTCAGTTTTCTCTTTTAACTGCGCGTCATTTAACTTACTTATCTCGTCTTCGAGGTTATTAATTTCTGTGATTTTTGACTCAAGAGACTTAATTTTTCTTTCATTTGTGGAGCCAAAAATTTTATTTAAAAAATTGAGATTAATCATTATGTAATTTTAATAATAGTAAATTCAGCCTATGTATCTTATAAACCAAGATAATATCAACTTATAAACCTATGCATTTAAAACTAAAAAATTTTTTCAAAGGTCAATTTTTGAAAAAAAATGGTGATTTTTTAGATTTACCTAAAATTAAAGGGCTAAAAATTTCATCTCTAAGTGCCAATTTATATAAAAAAAAAGGCAGAAGAGACCTTTCGCTTTTTCATTTCGAAGATGGCGCCAATCATGCGGGAGTTTTTACAAAATCTCAAACTCAAGCTGAATGTATAAAGTGGAACACAACCAATAAATCAAAAAAAATAAAAGCATTATTTGTAAATACTAAAAATGCCAATGCCTTAACAGGCAAGCAAGGTTTTGACTCAATGTTAACAATTGCAAAAGAAATAAATAAATTTGAAAAAATTAAAAATAACGAGTTTTATTTTGCATCAACGGGTGTCATTGGTGAAAAGTTTCCGATTGAAAAAATTCAAAAGCAAATACCTAATTTGGTTAATGGCCTTAAAGAAACATCATCCAAGAGCTGGATAAATGCCAGTAAAGCAATAATGACAACTGATACAATTGAAAAATTAGCAAAGGCAAGTTTTAAAATAAAAAATAAAAATATTAATATTGCTGGAATTGCAAAAGGATCAGGAATGATTTTTCCTAACATGGGCACAATGCTTGGTTTCATTTTTACAGATTTAAATATTTCAAATAACTTACTAAAAAAGGCACTTCAAAATAATTTAGATAAAACCTTTAATGCAATAAGCGTTGATGGAGATACTTCAACCAATGATATGGTCCTTCTTTTTTCTACAGGTAAAGCGAATAACAAGCAGATTAAAAAAGTTAATTCAAAAGAATATAAAGTTTTCGAAAATAAATTACATGATGTAATGCTGTCACTTGCTAAACAAATAACTGTTGATGGCGAAGGAGCCACTAAACTCATTGAACTAAATATTAAGGGTGCTAAAAATTCAGAAGATGCAAAAAAAATTGCATTTTCAATAGCCAATTCTCAATTATTTAAAACCGCAGTTGCTGGTGAAGACCCTAACTGGGGAAGAATTTTAATGGCTATAGGAAAGTCTAAAGTTAAAGTAAATCAGCAAAAAATAGATTTAAAATTGGGAACTCAATTAATTTTTAAAAAGGGAAATATTTCAAAACAGTATAAAGAAAGTCTTGCGGCGAAATATATGAAACAATGCAATTTAAAAATTGATGTAAATCTTGGCTTAGGAAAAAAAAGCTTTAAAGCATTTACATGTGACTTAACGCATGACTATATAACTATAAATGCTGATTACAGAAATTAAGTGAACTTTATATTTGTTTCAGTTTGCATTCTAAAAAAAAACGATAAGATACTTTTTACCAAAAGACCCATTAAAAAATATTTTGGTGGTTATTGGGAATTTCCAGGTGGGAAATTAAAAGAATTAGAAAATTTTCAAGATGCAGCAGTAAGAGAAATGAAAGAGGAACTTGGTATTTTGGTAAATAAAAATGATTTAAAAAGTATTGATATGATTAATCATTCTTATGATAATAAAAATTTTATGATCATGAATATTTATTTATTAAAAAAATGGCAACAAAGAGCAAGGGGTATTGAAAATCAAGAATTGAAATGGATCAATTTAAATGAAGAGTTTCCAAAAAAATTCTTAAAAGGTGGACTATTAATTCTCAAAAGGCTTAAAAAGGGTTATTATAATTTATGAAAAGATTTTTATTTATTATTATTTTATTTATTTTAAATAGTTGTTCTGGAATGAATTTAGAGGATTACAAAGATAAAAAGCCGGTTTTAAAGCTTGAAGAGTATTTTAATGGAAAGACAATTGCCAGAGGGGTTTTTGAAGACCGTTTTGGAAATATTAAAAAAAGTTTTAAAGTGTTTATAGTTGGAACTTGGGACGGAACTGATTTAATTTTGAAAGAAGATTTTATATATGATGACGGAACCAAGGATTACAGAGAATGGAAACTTGCCAAAGATACCAAAAATCCAAACGCCTATTCAGGATATGCTGAAGGAGTGATTGGAACTGCCAGTGGTTCTGTTAGTGGTAATGCATTTAATTGGAAATATGGATTCAATTTAAAAATTGGTGAAAGAAAAGTTAAGGTGAAGTTTGATGATTGGATGTTCTTACAAGAAGATGGATATTTAGTGAACATAGCTAAAGTTAAAAAATTTGGAGTTACTTTGGGCAGAGTCATATTGTTTTTTGAAAAAAAAGAATTTTAATTATTGAAAATTTTAAAACAGTTACTAATTTTATTACATGATTAAGTATCAATTAAAATGTGAATGTGGAACCGAGTTTGAAAGCTGGTTTTCTAGTTCATCAGAATACGATAGATTAGAAAAAGAAAAATTACTTGCTTGTCAGTGTGGTGAATCTAATAGTGTGCACAAACAATTAATGGCACCTCAACTATCTTCAAAAAAAAATAAAAATGAAAAGAATCTAGAGCAACAAAATTTTTATAAGAACATAAATAAAAAATTAAAAGATCTCAGAAATTATGTAGAAAAGAATGCTGAGTATGTTGGTGATAATTTTGTAACTGAAGCTCGATCAATTCATTATGATAAAAAAAATATTAGAAGCATTTATGGCAAAGCTACCCCAGAACAAACAGAAGAGTTGAGAGATGAGGGAATTGAGGTTAACTCAGTTCCTTGGGTTAATAAAACAGATAATTAATCTTTTTTAAAATAACACATATAATTTACATCGGTGTCATTACTTAACTTCCATTTGTTAAATAATGGATTAAAAATTACACCAATAGTTTCCACATGCTTTAAATAAAATTTTGACACTTTATTTATAACGTCATTTGGGGAAATAAATTTATTCCACTCATGAGTTCCAATAGGAAGCCATCTTAAAATATATTCTGCCCCAACAATCGCTAGAGCAAAAGATTTTAGTGTCTTATTTAATGTTGCAACAAATATTACACCCCCTGGTTTTAATAATTTAACACAACTTTCAATAAAAAAATCTACGTCCTCAACATGCTCGATAATTTCCATACAAAGTATCGCATCGAACTTTTTATCAATTATTTCTTCAGGCTTAATATTTTGGTAGTTAATATTGAGACCACTTTCTTTCATATGAATTTTTGCCACTTCTATATTTGTTTTAGCCGCATCAATACCAGTCATTTTTGCACCTAATCGAGACAAAGGTTCACACAGTAATCCCCCTCCACATCCAACATCTAAAATTTCCAAATCCTTAAAGGGCATAGTGTCATTAAGGTTTAGATTAAAATTTTTTGAAATGTGATCAATTAAGTATTCTTGTCTAATAGGATTAAATTTATGGAGTGGTGCAAATTTTCCTTTTGGATTCCACCATTCTTTTGCAAGCTTATCAAACTTTTCAATTTCGTCTTTATTTGCTGTGTTTTTTTGCTGCATATTTTTTTTGTTTCTATTGTTTAATTTAACACTGAAGAGTATTTAAGTACAAATTTTAAAAATTAATATGAATACAATTGTAATGAAATTTGGTGGAACTTCTGTTGCTAACGTAGACAGAATACGAAATGTCGCAAACATTATTGAAAATAAATTTAAACAAGGCGGTAATAATATTGTTGTTGTCGTATCTGCAATGGCAGGTGTTACTAACGACCTGATAGAAAAGTCTAAATCAATTTCTAAAAACTTTTCCAATGATGAGTATGATGTCCTTTTGTCATCAGGAGAGCAGGTAACCTCTGCCTTATTGTCTGGAGCGCTTATTGAAAAAGGTTTAAAGGCTCGTTCAATGCTTGGCTGGCAAATTCCCATAGTTACCGAAGGACAGCATAAAAACAGTAGAATTATATCTGTAAATTCTGAAGCTATCCAAAATGTTTTAAGCGCTGGAAACATTGTAGTAGTTCCTGGCTTTCAAGGCATCTCTGATAGTATGAAAATATCAACAATTGGCAGAGGTGGTTCAGATGCCTCAGCAGTTGCCTTGGCAAAAGCTCTTGATGCTGAGAGATGTGAAATTTATACAGATGTAGAAGGCGTGTTCACTACTGACCCTGGTATGTGCAAAGAAGCAAAAAAAATAGAAAAGATTTCCTACGATGAAATGTTAGAGATGGCATCTTTGGGCGCAAAGGTTATGCAAAGCACATCTGTACAAAAGGCAATGATTAATGATGTCGAGATATTTGTTAAATCCTCATTTGCTCCAGAAAAAAGCGGGACCCAAATTACATCTGATAAAAAAATTTCTTATAATAAAGTAGTAACAGGAGTTGCTTATTCAAAAGATGATGCAAAAGTCACATTAAAAAATGTAAAAGATAAGCCTGGTGTTGCTTCTGCAATATTCGAGCCTCTTACAAATCAAAATATAGTAGTTGATATGATTGTACAAAATATTTCAGCAGATAATAAAAAAACAGATGTTACTTTTACAATTAAGAGAGAGGACTTAGAAAAAACTAAATCTTTGATGGAAAGTCTAAAATCTAATATTGAATATGAAGAGATTCTGACAAACGCAAGTGTATCTAAAGTATCAATTGTTGGCGCCGGTATGATTACCCATCCAGGTGTTGCATTTAAAATGTTTAATACCTTAGCGTCAAATGGTATAAATATATTAGTAATTTCAACATCAGAAATAAAGATTTCTGTTTTGGTTGATGATAAGAATACAAATGTAGCAGTGCAAAATTTACACTCTGCGTTTAATTTAAATTAAAACAACTAAATTAATGAGCTCAATAAGACCATTTAGAGATATAAAAAGAAGAGCATCAAGAGAAATAAATGTTGGCTCTGTAAAGGTGGGTGCTTCCAATCCTATTTCAGTCCAGTCTATGACAAATACTTTGACTACTGATGTTAAAAAAACTGTCGAACAAATTAATCAAATTCATGAAGCAGGCGCGGATATTGTAAGGGTTTCTTGCCCAGATGAAGAATCAACATCTGCATTAAAAGAAATAATCAAACAAGTAGATATTCCAGTTGTTGCAGACATACATTTTCATTATCAAAGAGCGATTGAGTCAGCAAAAGCTGGTGCGAGCTGTTTGAGAATCAATCCTGGGAATATTGGGTCAAAAGACAGAGTTGCTGAAGTCGTTAAAGCAGCAAAAGATCATAATTGTTCAATTAGAATTGGTGTAAATGGCGGTTCATTAGAAAGAGAAATTTTAGAAAAATACAAAGAACCTTGTCCTGAAGCGTTAGTAGAAAGTGCAAAAAAGAATATCAGGTTACTTGAAGATAATAATTTTAATAATTTTAAAATTAGTGTCAAAGCATCAGATATTTTTTTAGCTGTTAATTCTTATAGATTGATTTCTAAAGAATGTGACTACCCTTTGCATCTTGGTATTACGGAAGCGGGTAGCTTATTTTCTGGAACTATAAAATCATCTATAGGTCTAGGCCTTTTATTACTGGAAGGAATTGGTGACACAATACGTGTGTCATTATCAGCAGATCCAGTTGAAGAAGTGAAAGCAGGACTAGAGATATTAAAAAGTTTAAATTTAAAACATAGAGGTGTTAAAATTATTTCATGCCCATCATGCGCAAGACAAGCCTTTGAAGTAATTAAAACAGTAGAGATTTTGGAGAAAAGGTTAGATCACATAAAAGAACCTATGACACTATCGATAATTGGGTGTGTTGTTAATGGACCTGGTGAAGCTGCCCAAACGGACATTGGGTTGACCGGCGGTGGAAAAGGAAACAATATGATATACCTTTCCGGCCTCCAGGATCATAAGGTTCCCAGTGATAAAATAATAGATCATGTAGTAAAACTTGTAGAAGATAAGGCTCAAGAAATAAGAAATGGCAATTTAAATGCTACCCATTAATAAAGTAAAAGAAATCATTCAAAGACATAAAGTTTTAGAAGAAAGCTTATCCAAAACTGACATTGATAAAAATACTTATGTTAAAAATTCAAAAGAATACTCATCAATTGGAGATATTATTGAAGAGGTTAGGGATTATATTAAGTTTATAGAAAATAACGAAAGTTCTCAAAAAATTTTAGATGATGACAGTTCCGATAAAGAATTAAAAGAAATGGCAGAACTTGAGATTGAAGAAACTAAAGAAAAAATTAATGAATTAGAGAGAAAAATTAAAATTTTCATGCTCCCAAAAGATGAGGCTGATGAAAAAAATGCTATTATTGAGATACGCGCAGGTACCGGTGGATTGGAGGCATCTTTATTTGCATCAGATTTATATGGAATGTATCAAAAGGTTGCATCATTAAATGGTTGGAAAACCGAAATAATTAGTTTGTCCGATAGTGATGCCGGTGGTTATAAAGAAGTTGTCTTTTCAGTAACTGGAAAAAATGTTTTTTCAAAATTAAAATTTGAGTCAGGAGTGCATAGAGTGCAACGGGTCCCAAAAACAGAAACTCAAGGTAGGGTCCATACCTCTGCAGCAACCGTAGCAGTATTGCCTGAGGCTGAAGAGGTTGATGTCAAAATTGATGAGAACGAATTGAGAATAGATGTTTTTAGATCAAGCGGTCCAGGAGGACAATCTGTAAACACCACAGATAGTGCGGTAAGGATTACACACGTTCCAAGCGGAATAGTTGTTTCTCAGCAAGATGAAAAATCTCAACATAAAAATAAAGCTAAGGCACTTAAAATTTTAAGATCAAAGCTTTATGAGCTTGAGAGATCTAAATTAGAGCAAGAGAGAGCTTCTGCTAGAAAAAATCAAATTGGTTCTGGAGATCGTTCAGAAAGAATAAGAACCTATAATTTTCCCCAAGGAAGAGTAACAGATCATAGGATAAATATGACACTCCATAAATTAACAAATTTTTTATCTGGTGATGTTTTTTCTGAAATTTCAGATGCTTTACAAATACAGTTCCAAGAACAATTATTAGAAAGTTAATGAACTTAATTAATATTTTAAATAACTCAGCAAAAAAACTTGAAAGCGTGTCTACTACTCCCAGGCTAGATGCAGAGATATTGATCTCTACAGCGCTTAAAGTAAAAAATAGATTAAATCTATATATCAATAAAGACCAGGAAATAAATCATTACTATGAAAAAAAAATATCTGACCTAATAAGTAAAAGATTAAAGTTTAAACCGGTATCAAAAATTATTAACTCAAAAGGTTTTTGGAATTTTGATTACGATATATCGAAAAATGTTTTGATCCCAAGGCCTGAAACTGAAGCTTTAATTGATTTGGTTGCATCACACGTTCAAAGAGATAAAAAAATAAATTTTTTTGATATTGGATGCGGTTCAGGTTGCATAAGCCTAACTTTATTAGATGTTTTTAAAAACTCCAAAGGCTTAGCGATTGATATTTCCAAAGAGGCTATTGAAAATACAAAAATAAATTTGAAAAAATTTTA
>CBFHHD010000003.1:42531-48102 GCA_965655605.1 Candidatus Pelagibacteraceae bacterium
TACGTATTTTGCAAAAATGTATATTTACATTTAAAACAAAAGAAATGTTTGATCTGATAATATCAAACCCTCCATACTTAAAATTACATGAGTTCATAAATTTGGACAAATCTATAAAAATGTATGAGCCCAAAACTGCTTTGGTGGGTGATAACAAAAAAGGTGTTAAATTTTTTTATAGGATAATAAAAAATTTTAAAAAAAATTTAAAATTGAATGGTATTTTAGCGTTAGAAATTGGAAACAATCAATTTTTAGAGATTAAGCAACTATTAAGACTAAATGGCTTTATTATAATAAATCATTATAAGCTAGTTGACAGTCAAGTAAGATGTATTCTAGCAAGGAAAATTGAAAATTAAGCTTTACAATAAATATTAAATATGGTCATTAGCATTATAATCTAAAAATTATTAGAATTAATTAATTATACTTTCAAAATGAATAACTTCGACAGACGTCCAAGAGGACGTAACCAAAATAGAAGAAATGGTCGCAGAAGTAGTGGCACTAGATCTTTGCATGTCATAAAGACAAATGATCAAGGCAGATCTTACAATCAAAACAGAGTTAAATTTAATAGCAATGGCAACGCTACTAAACTTTTTGAAAAGTATACAAAGCTTGCATCTGAAGCTCTTGCTACAGGCGAAAAGATTTTGGCAGAGCATTATTATCAGCACGCAGACCATTTTGCGCGAATAATGCCACAGCAAACAGAGATTAAAAAAAGTGCAGAATTAGAAGAAGAAAAGGATGAGGATTCAGCGGTATCAGACGAAGTAAATTCATCAGAGAGTACAAGTCTACTACCAAATGGAGATGGTTCAGAAAGTGAAACAAACACTGTAGTGGCCAAAACTTCTGATTAAAGTGAAGTTTTAAAAAATTTTAGGATTAAGATTGTGTCATCTAAAAATAAATTGTTAAATTATTTAGAAGACGAAGCCATTTCTATTATAAGAGATTCTTACTCAAATTCCTCGAACCCAGTGATGATGTACTCAATTGGCAAAGACTCATCTGTAATGCTCCACCTTGCTAGAAAAGCTTTTTATCCGTCAAAAATACCTTTTCCATTATTGCACATAGATACAAAATGGAAATTTAAAGAGATGATTAAGTTTCGAGAAAAAATTAAAAAAAAATACGGTTTAAAGTTACTTACTTATACAAATAAAAATGGTCTAAAATTAAATCCTCAAAAAGATAAAAATTATACTGATACAATGAAAACTAGAGCTCTTAAGGAAGCTTTAGATAAATATCAATTCGACGTAGTTTATGGTGGAGCCAGGAGAGATGAAGAGGCCAGTAGGGCAAAAGAAAGAATTATTTCAGTTAGAGAAAAGGGGCACATATGGAATCCAAAAAATCAAAGAACAGAACTGTGGAATCTTTACAATTATCAGAGGAATGAAGGTCAAACGCTAAGGGTATTCCCAATATCTAATTGGACTGAGTTTGATATTTGGAATTATATTAAAAATGAAAAAATAGAGATCGTTGATTTATATTTTTCTAAAAAAAGGAAATGTATAAAAAAAGATAATTCCTATTTTTTAATTGATGACAACAGATACAAAATTAAGAAAAGCGAAAAAGTTATCTTTGAAAATATTAGGTTCAGAACACTTGGATGTTACCCGCTTACAGCAGGAATTAAAAGTAATGCCAGAAATTTAAACGAAGTGATCAAGGAAACATTGTTAGAAAGAAATTCTGAACGATCAGGAAGATTAATTGATTTAGATAAGCCGAACAGCATGGAATTAAAAAAAAGAGAAGGCTACTTTTAATGGTATTAAAAAAAATAGTTACGTGTGGAAGTGTCGATGATGGGAAATCAACTTTAATTGGTAGAATTATTTATGAAACAAATAATATTTTAAATGATCAAAAATATAAATTAAAAAAATTATCAGAAAGATATGGTACGACAGGAACCAAACTAGATTATGCCCTGTTATTAGATGGCCTACAAGATGAGCGGGAACAGGGAATCACTATTGATGTAGCTCATAGATTTATAAATTACAAAAATCAACGGTTAATGTTTCACGATAGTCCGGGACATCATCAGTATACTAGAAATGTTGTAACTGCCGCATCTAATTGTGACACTGCACTTTTATTAGTTGATGCAAAAAAAGGACTTTTAGACCAAACAAAAAGACACATAAAAATTTTAAATTTTCTAGAAATTAAAAATATTATTTTTGCAATTAATAAAATCGATTTAATTAAATATGATAAGAAAAAATTTGAAGATATCCAAAAAAATTTAGAAAATATAAGCGGGGATAGAAAGGTTATTAAAAAATTTTATATTCCAACTTCTGCTTTACACGGTGATAATGTATTTTTAAAATCTAAAAAAATTGCCTGGTATAAAGGAAAAAGTATTCTCGATACCATCTCATTAATTAAAAATGAAAACAAAAAAAATCAAAACTACATGTCTGTTCAGAATATTCAAAGACCCAATAGAAATATTAGACATTTTACTGGAGACCTAAAAGGTACATTTAAAGTTGGTCAGTCAATTAAAGTATTGCCAACTGGTAGTGTAAGCTCAATAAAAAATATTTTTCATAATTTCAAAAAAAATAAAGCAATAACAAACTCACATGTATCATTAGATTTGAACAAACAAGTCGATGTTTCAAAAGGTGATATTATTGTTACGAAAGATAATAAATATATTCAATCAGGAAATGCATTTAATGCAGAGGTTATAGTTACTTCTGAAGACAAAGTTGTACCAGGTAGAGAGTACCTAATAAGAATACATAATAAAATTTCAAAAATTACAGTAATCAAAATTAAGGCTGGATATGATTTTTCTGAGAATAAAGAAACTAAAAAAAATGAACTAGATCTAAATGAAGCTGGCACAATAGAATTTACAAGTAACGAAAATTTAACATTTTCTACTGATGAGAAGGTTAAAGAATTAAGTAAATTTATATTGATTGATGAGTTAACTTTTGACGTAGTTTGTGCTGGAAAAATTAATTTTGCATTAAGAAGGTCTGGTAATATTTTTAAAACTGAGGGAACAATAGACAAGAATGTAAGATCAAAAATTAAAAGGCAAAAACCCAAGTGTATATGGCTAACAGGTCTTTCAGGATCAGGAAAATCAACTATAGCTCAAGCTTTAGAGAAAGTGTTAGTTGAGAAAAATAAGCATACATATATTTTGGATGGAGACAATTTAAGATTAGGTATTAATAAAAATTTAGGATTTTCTACATCTGACAGAACTGAAAATATCAGAAGGGTAGCAGAATTAAGTAAATTAATGGTAGATGCGGGCTTGATTGTAATAGTGGCAATTATTTCACCGTTTGCAAAAGACAGGGCGTTTGCAAAATCATTATTTGATAAATCTGAATTTTATGAAATTTTTGTAAATACACCTTTAAAAGTTTGCATGAAAAGAGACCCAAAGAAATTATATAAGAAAAGTAAAAATCAAAAAAACTTAAATAAAATTGGTTTAACAGGAGATTATGAAAAACCCAAAAGTCCTTTTCTAGAAATTGATACCTCAAAGGAAGATTTAAAAAAATCAGTTAATAAACTAATTAGTAAAATATTTTAATTAATTAAGTTTGCGCGCATAACATCAATTTTTATTCTAGAAATTTCAAATTTTTCTCTGTCACTACCTCTAAGAGTTCTGCCAGATGGGAGCTTTAGTCTTCTAGAGTTTTTTCTTTTTCCATTTACTATAACTTCATAATGCAGATGTGGCCCAGTCGATCTTCCTGTATTTCCAACGTAGCCAATAATTTGTCCTTGCCTCACTTTAGTTCTTCTTTTAATTCCACGAGCGTAGCCACTTAAATGTGCATAAGCAGTTTTGTATTTCGAGTTATGTCTTATTCTTATAAATTTTCCGTAAGCCCCATTCCATTTTGCCATCTCTATAACACCGGAGCCTGAAGCCATTATTGGTGTGCCTACTGGTGCAGCAAAATCTGTACCTCTGTGCATTTTATTATAACCAAGTATGGGATGCTTACGCATTCCATAATGAGACGAGAGTCTTGCTCCGTTGATAGGAGTTTTCATTAAAGCTTTTTCGATACTCTTACCATTAGTTTGGTAGTAGCCTGCAATACTATTACCATCTACATATCTGTATAAAGCAATTTCTCTTCCTTTGTTTTTCATGTAGGCATAAATGATATTTCCATTTTTTTGTAATTCTCCGTCATCATCAACAAACTTTTCATAAACAATTTGAAAAATATCATTTTTTCTGATGTCACGTTGAAAATCAATTTCAAAACCAAAAATTCTTGCAAAGTTTGAAACAACTTCAGGATCAATCTTAGCATTTTGAGCTGCCTGGAATAAGCTTGATTTTATTAAACCCTCAGAGAGAGTTACCTTTTTAAATAATGCTTTTTCAATTTTTTTGGCGATAAATTTGTTTTCTTTTCTTAAAATATGAAGCGAATTAATGTTATCTAAGCTAAGCGTTAACCTAATCATTTCACCAGTTCTAGTGTCAGTTAAAATTTCAAATTCTTGATTAGGGTTTATTTTTTTAAAATTGATATATTTTTTTAATATTCCAAAAACCTCTTTTGTTTCATTGGGTGATACACCTGATGTCTTTAAAATTGATCCTAAAGTTTTGCCTTTGGAAATTTTTGTTTTTATTTTTAAATATACACCTTTATTTTTTGAAGATAAAAAATTATGAATATTCTTTGTTTCTCTTTTAAATTCTGAAAAATCTTGGATGTTTTTTTGGTTTCTGTAGTGGCTTTGATTTAAGAATACAAAATAAACTATAGTCAAAAGCAAGAGTGAAGAAAGAGCAATTTTAACATTCCGAGTTTGTAATTTCTTAAGCAATTTTTACACCTTGGATTCTTGAAGTTTTATTATTATTAAAAGATCCTATATCAAAAAACCCTAAAAAAAGCCTTATAAATCATGGTTTTTAGCTAAGTTTTGACTGCTTGACTTGGTTCTATTTTCTTTATATTACCCATCTTCCTAACGCCGATTAATTTTAATTAATCAGGTGTTTTGCAAATTTTTAAATAAAGCTGATGAAAATCTTAAATGTATACAAAAGATTTTTAGCAGTTTTGTTGAGCTCTTAGAAACGTAAATATTAGAAGAGAAGCGTGGACGATTATATTTGTCAAAAATAAATTTGTCGTACACGCTTAAAGTAAACTTATACAAATAGTAATTTGTACAAGTTGTGTATTTTAATACACAAAGCTTGTGTACGCCGTTATTAAACTTGAGAGTTTGATCATGGCTCAGAATGTACGCTGGCGGCACGCCTAACACATGCAAGTCGAACGAGGTAGCAATACCTAGTGGCAGACGGGTGCGTAACATGTGGGTATCTGCCTTTTGGTTCGGAACAACATGGGGAAACCTGTGCTAATACCGGATAAGTCCTCACGGAGAAAGATTTATCGCCGAAAGATGAGCCCGCACTAGATTAGCTTGTTGGTAAGGTAAAAGCTTACCAAGGCTACGATCTATAGCTGATTTGAGAGGATGATCAGCCACACTGGGACTGAGACA
>CBFHHD010000004.1:0-2085 GCA_965655605.1 Candidatus Pelagibacteraceae bacterium
CTGACTCAACCATAAGAACGGCATCTTTTGTACCGGCTACGATTAATTCTAATGAAGATTCTTGAAGATTTTCTTTTGTTGGGTTTAAAACAAACTCGTTGTTTATATATCCTACTTTTGAAGCCGCAACTGGGCCCATAAAAGGTAAACCTGAAATGCTTAGTGCCGCAGAACTTGCTATAAGTGATAAAACCTCAGGATCATTTTCTTTATCATATGAAATTACTGTAGCTAATACCTGTGTTTCATTTCTAAATGCATGAGGAAATAATGGTCTAATAGGTCGATCAATCAACCTTGAAATTAAAGTTTCTGCTTCAGTTGGTCTAGCTTCACGTTTAAAGTAGCCACCTGGTATTTTACCTGCAGCATAATATTTTTCTTGATAATTTACTGTAAGTGGAAAAAAATCCGTATCTGGATTTGATTTTTTGGCAGCAACCGCAGTTGCCATAATGACTGTATCACCAGATCTTAGTATTACTGCACCGTCTGCTTGTCTTGCAATTTTTCCTGTTTCAATTGAAAGTTTTTTTCCATTCCAATCAATTTCTTTTTTAATAATGTTAAACATGTTTTAGCTCCAACTATTTTCTTAGTCCAAGCTGCTCGAGTACTTTTTTATATAGATTAGGTTCATTCTTGTTTAAGTATTCTAAAAGTTTTTTTCTTCGAATAATCATCTTGCTTAATCCAGTATTTGAGTGCTTGTCCTTTTTGTTTTTTTTAAAATGATCTGTTAAATATTTTATTCTCTCAGTTAAAATTCCAATTTGAACTTCTGAAGATCCAACATCTTTGTCAGATTTTTGAAGTGCTTTAATTACTTTGCTTTTATCTAAGTCTTTTTTAATCATTAATATTTAAAACCTTTTTTGGATAAAAAACTCCATTTTCCATGGACCCCAAAGCAACAACGTTTTCATGATAATCAGCTAGGATTTCTTTATACTCTTTTGAACCAACTTCTTCCATCATGCTTACTTTCATACCGTTCTTAATAAGCTTTAATTTTTTATCATTAATTTTAATGCTGGGTATATGATATAAAACAGACTTAATATCAAGTAAGTATTTTAGAAATTCTTCATTTTCCTTCATATTTATTAATTTTTCAAAAGGTAATGCGTTATTTTTTGAAAAAAACCCGTCTCGCAATCTAACAATTTTTGTACAGTGACAGACTGCTCCTAGGTGCTCTGCTATGTCCTGAGATAGGCTTCTAACATACGTTCCGCTTTCACATATCGTGAGAAAAGTTGTTCTTTTATCACTTACCGAATGTTTAAGAACTCTAATGCCAAAAATTTTTTTTTTTATTTTATTTAATTTAAAATCTAATCCATCTCTTGCTAATTGATAAGCTCTCTTCCCATTAATTTTTTTAGCTGAAAACCTTGGCGGCGCTTGTTCAATATCGCCTTTAAATTTTAAAATTATATTTTGAATATTTTTTATTTCCGGGATTGCATCTGACTTTTCGATAATTTTACCTTCGGTGTCTAAAGTGTCGGTTTTCACTCCCCAGTTTACCTCAAACAAATATGTTTTTTTTTCTTTATTAAGATAATTTATTGTTTTGGTTGCTTCATTAATTGCTAATGGCAAAACCCCTTCTGCCATTGGATCAAGTGTTCCAATATGTCCAATTTTTTTTAATTTAAATTTTTTTTTAATTACATTTAAACAATATGCTGACGTGTATCCCTTTGGTTTAAAAAGATTGATCCACCCATTAATCATCTTTGTCCTTTAATAATAAATTTTCAATTTTTTCTGCATAATCGAAAGACTCATCCAGGACGAACTTCAAATTTGGCATAAATTTTGCAGTCCATTGTCTTGAGGCAATTTTTTTTATTTCTAAAGAGTTTTCATTTAAAATTTTTATAAATTTATCAGAGTCTTTGCCAGCTAAGGGCATAAAAAAAACTTTAGCATATTTGAAATCAGGGGCTATTCTTACCTCAGTTATTGTAGCAAGCTTTGAGTCAATATCAGGAAGTATTATTTCCTGCTGCATAAATAATCTAGCTAAAATTTTTTTTAAATTTTCTCCAGCCTTTAATTGCCTTTGAGAATATG
>CBFHHD010000004.1:2183-19884 GCA_965655605.1 Candidatus Pelagibacteraceae bacterium
ATTATTTCCTGCTGCATAAATAATCTAGCTAAAATTTTTTTTAAATTTTCTCCA
Source organism: Candidatus Pelagibacteraceae bacterium (assembly GCA_965655605.1). GTDB lineage: Bacteria > Pseudomonadota > Alphaproteobacteria > Pelagibacterales > Pelagibacteraceae > HIMB114. The sequence goes on from CBFHHD010000004.1 coordinate 2,238, forward strand.
GCCTTTAATTGCCTTTGAGAATATGGCTGACTGTTGTCTCTCATTACTATTCTCTTTCGATAGTAACTATTTGAAATATTTCTACAACATCACCTTTTTTATAATCTAAGAAATCTTGAATGGTAAGCCCGCACTCCAAACCAGATTTAACTTCTTTGGCTTCATTTTTTTCTCTAAAAAGACTTCCAATTTTACCTGTATAAACAACCGTTCCATCTCTTATTAATCTCGCTTCACTATTTTTTCTTACTTCTCCCTGTGTAACTTTAACACCAGCTACCTTACCCGCTTTAGATACATTAAATACTTCTAATATTTCACACTGACCAATGCTCTCTTCTTTGGTTTCAGGCTCTAATTGTCCTTTGATTGATTTTTCTACAAAATCAATTGCTTCATAAATAATATTAAAATAATTGATTTCCATTTTATAACTATTGGCTAGCTCTTTGGCTTCCTTATTTGGTCTAACATTAAAGCCTAAAATTTTTGCATTTGAAGCTTTTGCCAAAGTAACATCTGTTTCAGTAACCGGGCCAACAGCTGATAAAACAATTTTTGGTTTTATGTTTTCTATTTCAATTTTTAGTAAAGCGGCGTTTATCGCTTCTAATGAACCATGAACATCTGCCTTAACTACTAAATTTAACGACTCACCTGTTTCAATATTTCCAAATATATCGTCGTTATCTTTTGATGATTTAATTGTTGGGTTTTTAGAATTCTCTAACCTGAAAGCTAGTAACTCTGTTATTTTTTGCTCATCATTTAAAACAACAAAATCATCCCCGGCATCTGTAACATTTTCAAAACCAATAACCTCTACAGGTGTTGCTGGTCCAGCTTCTTTTATTTGCTTATTATTGTAATCAAACATTGCTCTAACTTTACCCTTTACAGATCCACTAATGAAAACATCGCCTCTTTTTAATGTTCCCATAGTAACAAGGATAGTTGATACTGGCCCTTTTCCTTTGTCCAGCCTTGATTCAATCACAACACCTTTAGCAGGAGCATCATTTTTAGTTTTTAAGTCTAAGATTTCTGATTGTAGTAAAATATTTTCTTTTAACTTATCTAAATTAGTTTTTTTCAGTGCAGATATCTCTACGCATAAAATATCGCCACCCATTTCTTCTACAATTAATTCATGCTCTAAAAGTTGATTTTTAACTTTAGCTGTATCAACTCCTGGTAAATCACATTTATTAACTGCTACTATGATTGGTACACCAGCAGCTTTAGAATGTTGAATTGCTTCTATAGTTTGAGGTTTAATACCATCATTTGCAGCAACAACTAAAATAACAATGTCTGTAATTTTTGATCCCCTTGCTCTCATTTCAGTAAATGCAGCATGACCAGGAGTATCGATAAATGTAATTAGATTTTTATCGTTTACCTTTACTTGATATGCCCCAATATGCTGTGTGATTCCACCATGCTCTGTGGACACCACATCGGCTTCTCTTAAAGAATCTAATAATGATGTTTTTCCGTGATCAACGTGCCCCATAACAGTAACAACTGGTGGCCTTGCATCATTTCCTTTAAGTTCCTTTTCATCATCGACAATTTTTTGAATTTTTCCTTCAGCAAGATCTCCTCTAACTGCATTGTGTCCAAATTCGCTGACAATAAATTCTGCAGTATCTGCATCGATACTATGATTAACCGTAACTTTTACATTTTTCCCTAATAAATATTTAATAATTGAACTTGATTTTTCTGCCATTCTATTGGCAAGCTCTTGGATTGTTATTACTGCTGGTATGCTAACATCTCTTGTAACTTTTTGACCTTCGTCTTGAGTCTCGTCTAATTTCTTAGTTTGTTTTTCTCTTGCTCTTTTTACAGACGCATAACTTCTCTGTCTCTCTGCATCACCTCCATCTGATAAAGCTTTTCCAAGTGTAAGTTTATAATCACGTCTTTTGGTATCAGTTTTTTTCTCTACTTTTTTCTTACCCTTAAATAACTCCTCTTGAATTTTCTTTTTTGCCCATTCTTTTGCATTTTTTTTCTTCTCTTCGGTTGGGGCTGATACTTTTGGTGTAAATGGTTTTTGAAAAGGTTTTTTTTCTAAATTTGTACTTTTCGGTCTAAAACTTGGATTTTTTTTCTCTACAACAACTTTGCCTTGGGTTTTGACATTATTATCGTTAAACTTTCGAGGTGTCCCTGTGAAGTTTTTTAAGGTAAGTTTTTTTTTCTTTTCTTTGCTCATTTTTGATCCCGCTACTCATTTTAAAAATTAAATACTTTTTTTCTAGCACGCATAATTAAATCCTCTGCATCTTTTCTTGGAATACTAAATTCTTCTAATAAACCGTCAAATTTTTCTCTTTTTCCTTTAATTTCATCATAACCACCAATTATTTCATCGGTAGATAATTCTGCAAAATCTTTTAAAGTTTTAATATTCTCTTCACCTAAAGTTAATAACATACCCAGTGATAAACCTTTATGATTTGCTAACTCTTCTTTAATTCCCAGATCTTGAATTTTATTAGCTATTTCTTTTTCCTCTTCTTCTAAATATTCTTTAGCTCTATCTTGAAGCTCTTTTGCAGTTTCTTCATCAAAACCATCAATTTTTAAAAAGTCACTTACTTCTGCAGCGTTAATATCTTTTATTGAATTAAAACCCTCAGATACCAAAAGCTGTGCCATGGTAGTATCAATCTCTAGAGCCTTAATTAATTTTGTTGAGTTCTCTTTAAACTCACTTTGTCTTTTCTCCGACTCTTCTTTATCTGTCAAAATATCTATTTCGTAATTCAATAATTTTGAAGCAAGCCTAACATTCTGGCCACGTCTTCCAATTGCTTTACTTAAATTATCTTCATCTATTACTACTTCTGCTTTTCTAGTTTCTTGATCTAGAACAACCTTCATTACTTCGGCAGGGGCTAGTGCGCTTACCACCATGGATCCAATATCTTCAATCCAATTTATAATATCAATTTTTTCACCTTGTAATTCATTTACAATTGCTTGAACTCTACTACCCCTCATTCCTACACATGCACCAACTGGGTCAATAGAACTCTCTTTAGACTGCACACATATTTTTGCTCTACTACCCGGATCTCTTGCAACAGCTTTTATTGATATAGTCCCCTCATATATCTCAGGTACCTCTTGTTGAAATAATTTGGCTAAAAATTGAGGGTGAGCTCTTGATAAGAAAATTTGTGGTCCTTTAGCTTCTCTTCTTACATCATAACAATAAGCTTTTATTCTGTCTCCGTTTTTTAAATTCTCTCTGGGGATTAGTTCTTCTCTTCTAATAATGGCTTCAGATTTTTGAAGGTCTACAATAATATTTCCAAATTCCGAACGCTTAACTATACCACTTAAAATCTCACCAACTTTGTCTTTAAACTCTTCATATTGCCTATCTCTTTCTGCATCTCTAATTTGAACAGAAATTACTTGTTTAGCAGTTTGCGCAGCAATTCTTCCAAAATCAATTGGTGGTAACTCTTCTTTAATTTCATCCCCCAATTTTGCATCAGGATTCTTTTTTTGAGCTTCTTGCAAACTCATTTCTGAATAACTCTCAGTCACTTGCTCTACTATTTTAAATTTTCTTCCTAAGTTTATTATTCCAGTTTCTCTATCAATATTTACATAAATATCGTTTTCAGAGCCGTACCTTGTTCTTGCAGCCTTTTCGATTGCTGTTTCCATGGAAGATAATACCAAATCTTTATCTATTGATTTTTCCGCGGCCACAGCGTCTGCAATTCTAATTAATTCTGTGCTATCAATTCTATTGTTTAACATTTTATATACCTGTAAAAAAAAATGGGCTGAAGCCCATTTTGATTACTGCAATTTTTATTAACTTTTAAGCTAAAATTTATAATTTATCAATCTTTAAAAAGTTAATATTATTCTTCAATTTGATGGCTCTAATATGATATTTTGTTGTTGTTGTTGGTGTTTTCTTAAATCTCTTCAATTTAATATTATGGATTTTTTTTAAATTTTTTGCGTATAGGTAAACATTGTCAAAATAGTTTTGATTGTCTGAACCAAAGAATATTGCCCCTTTTTTGTTGCATCTACAAACTAAATTTTTAAGCATCTCTTGATTAATTAGTCTTCTTTTATGATGTCTTGTTTTGGGCCAAGGATCTGGGAAAAAGATGTAGCATTGATCAAAAGTCAGGTTTTTAAATTTTTTGAGCAATTTTTGAAACACAAAAGGAAAGATGTAAATGTTATTAATTTTATTTTCTAGACACTTATGTGCAATATTGGCTAATCCATTTTTAAAAGGCTCAATTGCTACGATCTTTTTTCTTGGATATTTTTTTGAAAGAAAAAATAGATTTTCTCCAACACCTGATCCAATTTCAATGATAGTTTTTTTATTCTTAATAAAAAAATTTCTATCAATTTTTTTTGTTTTTTTAAGAAAATTTAGACTTTTTTTTTTAAAGGAGAAAGATTTCTTGATTGCAATCTTCCATAAAAGAGCTTTTCTTTAACCATTAAATATTTTTAAACAAATCAATTATATCGGTCTTTTCCCACGTAAAAGTTCCATCATTCCCAGGCTCTCTGCCAAAATGTCCATATGCAGCTGTTTTTTTATAAATTGGATTATTAAGCTTTAACATTTCTCTTATTCCTTTTGGACTTAAGTTAATTTCTTTTCTGATCTTTTTTATAATATCATTTGCTAATGTTTCCTCATTATTGAAAAGATCAATATAAATAGATAAAGGTTGTGGCACACCAATTGCATATGATAATTGTATTACACATTTTTCACTTAAACCTGCCGCAACAATATTTTTAGCAAGATATCTAGAAACATAAGCTGCCGATCTGTCAACTTTAGTTGGATCTTTTCCAGAAAAAGCTCCACCGCCATGAAGTGCGGCGCCACCGTAGGTATCAACTATAATTTTTCTTCCAGTTAACCCTGTATCACCATCTGGTCCACCAATTACAAAACGGCCTGTAGGATTGACGTAAAATGTTTCTTCAGGACATTCCCATCCATCTGGCAAAACTTCCTTAACATAAGGTTTAACAATTTCTTTTACATCATCTTGGTTTAGATTTTCATCATGTTGTGATGAAACTAAAACTGATGAAACCCCGACGGGTTTTTGATCTTTGTAAATTACAGATATTTGACTTTTAGAATCTGGGCCCAATCCCTTAATTTTTCCTGATTTTCTATCTTCTGCCAATCTTTGTAAAATTTTGTGAGAAAAAATTATTGGTGCCGGCATTAATTCCTTTGTTTCTGCGCAAGCGTAACCAAACATAATTCCTTGATCACCAGCTCCTTCATCTTTTTCATTTCCAGAACTATCTACCCCTTGGGCAATATCTGCTGACTGGTTGTGCAAATAGTTAAAAAAATCTAATTTTGCATGATGAAAACCATCTTGCTCATAACCTATTTCCTTTATTGAATTTCTAACGTGTTCTTCTATTTCTTTTGGATCAATATCTGGACCTCTAACTTCGCCAGCCAGTATAACTTTATTAGTAGTACATAAAGTTTCACAAGCGACACGACTTTCATTAAATTTAGAAAAATACAAATCAACAACAGTATCTGAAACTGTATCTGATACTTTATCTGGGTGACCTTCTGAAACTGACTCTGATGTAAATATAAAATCTTTCACGTGAAATTCTTCATATAATAATTTATTGATATGTAAAGTTTAGATATGTAAAGTTTAGATATTTATAGTTTGATAATTTTAAGATTCTTAATCTTTCTAGGGTCAGATTCGAGTATTTCAAATTGATATTTATCATCAATTTTAATTATTTCACCCTTGCAAGGAACTCTATTAACGTTTGAAAAAACAAAACCACCAAGTGTATCAACATTTTTTTGCAAGATATTAAAATTAGACTCATGGTTAAAATCTTCTAAGGTCATGCTGGCTTTTGCTTTAAAGGTACTTGAATCTATTTTTTTAAAATCAAAATCATCATCTTTATCGTGTTCATCTTCAATTTCTCCAACTATTTCCTCTACGGCATCTTCAATTGTAACCAAACCATCGGTTCCACCGTGCTCATCTATTACAAGTGCCATATGGCGTTTTGTGGCCTGCATTTTTAATAATAATGTCAAAACTGGCATTGTTGGCGGAACAAACAACACTTCTCTTAAAGTATTTTGAATTGAAAATTCTTTAGATTTAGATCCAGCAAATTTTATTAAGTCTTTAATATGGATCATACCTATTACGTCATCTAAATCTTTTCTAAATACGGGCATTCTAGAGTGTGATTCATTTTGAATCACTTCTATTAAACTTTCAAATGAACTATCATGGGACACAGCGGTTATAGATGCCCTTGGTATCATCACGTCATCTACTTTCAGCTTATTAATGCTTAGTATATTTGTTAAGATTGATTTTTCTTTAATGGTTAAATCTAAAGATCCATTTTCATCTGATGACTTTTCTTCAATAACATCTTGAATACTATCTCTTAAGCTTTGGCCATTATCTAGAATATTAATTTTTTTAAATAATTTTGAAATTATATTTAAATTTTCTTTCTTGCTCATAATGAATTTAAAATTTTATTTTGCGACCTTTCCATCTTAATAAAACTCTTATTCTTATCATGATCATGTCCTATAAGATGCAAGAACCCATGAACCAATATTTTTGAAAAATAATTTTTAAACTCAACATTTTGATTTTTAATATAACTATATGACAGCGCTAGGTCACCAAGATAAACTTTTTCATCAATTATTTTCTTTTTAAAGAAATTTGGTTTTTCTGATGGAAACGACAGGACATCTGTATCTTTATTTTTTTTTCTAAATTTTAAATTTAATTTTTTCATTAACTTAGTATCGGTTAAAAGTACTGAAATTTCAGTTGATTTTAGATGTAATTTTTTTTCCATTGAGATACTTTTTTTTAAAATTTTTTTTATTTTTTGCTCAAGTTTTGGGTCACTTCTTTTCCATCTTGGTGATTCAAAATTAATATTAGTTTTATGCATTGCTATTTTTTTTATAAGCATCAATAATCTTTGAAACTAGAGGGTGCCTTTGTACATCGGAAGACTCAAATCTTGTAATCTTTATTTCCTGAATGCTGTCTAGAATGTTTATTGATTTTAATAACCCTGATGATTTTGAATTTGGCAAATCAATTTGACTAGGGTCACCATTAACAACCATTGTAGTATTTTGACCTAGACGCGTAAGAAACATTTTAATCTGTGTTTCAGTAGCATTTTGTGCTTCATCCAATATGACAAAGGAATCTTTTAATGTTCTCCCTCTCATAAATGCAAGTGGTGCAATTTCTACTGTTCCATCTTCAATTTTTTTTTGCATTTTCTCATAACCAACTAACTCGTACAAAGAGTCATAAAGTGGTATTAAATATGGATCAATTTTATCCTTTAAATCACCAGGCAAAAAACCAAGATTTTCACCAGCCTCTACTGCAGGTCTTGATAAAATTATTTTTTTTACATCACCACTCATCAATTTGCTTACAGCAACTGCAACGGCTAAATGTGTTTTTCCTGTTCCAGCTGGTCCTAATGAAAATATAATATTATTAGAAGCGAGATCATTAATATATTTTTTTTGCTTTTCAGTTCTTGCAAAAATATTTTTCTTTGGAGTTTTTATAACTACATCATGATTTAGTATATTTTTGTCTTCAGAAGTTTCGAAATTATAGATAGATTTAATATCTTCTTCCTCTAATTCTTTGCTGGAAGATTTAAGTAACATTTGATTAATAGTGTTAACAACTATTTTGCTTTTTGCATTATCTCCCTTAATGGTGATTAAATTTCCTCTTAAGTTAATTACTGTACCCGATAGATTTTCAAGTACTTTTAAAAAAACGTCTTGGACTCCGACTATTCTGTTTAGAGCGCTATTATCGTTTATGTACAAGCTTACTGATAAACTGTCGTTTTCTATTATTTTAAAAAAGTTTGTGGACAATGTTTTATATTATACTGCCAAATAAATTATTTCTATTTGAATCTTCTATAAAAATTTTTTTAATTTCACCAGGAGAAACTGTTAAGTTTTTCACAAATACGGGCGTCATATACTGATTTCTGCCAAAAAATTGCTTTCCATCTTTTGTTTTATTTTCAAATAAGACTTCATTATTTTTTGAAATCATTGAATTATTAAAGTCGATCTGTTGCTTTAATAAAAGGCTCTGAACTTCTTCAAGCCTTTTTCTACACACGTCCATTGAAAGTAATTGCAAATTTGTTGCCGGAGTTCCAGGCCTCTGACTATATATAAATGAGTAAGCATACGAAAACTTCACTTCATTAATTAAGTCAATGGTATACTTGTGATCTTGATCATCTTCATCTGGAAAACCTATTATAAAATCACTAGAAAATTTAATATCAGGTTTTATGTTTCTGCATCTTTCAATTAGATTTAGGTAATCTTCTCTAGTGTGATTTCTATTCATTAATTTCAAAATTTTATTAGAACCTGATTGCACTGGCAAATGCAAATGGGGCATTAATTTTTCTTCCTCACCAAAAAGATTAATAAGTTCTTCATCAAAATCATTAGGATGGGATGTTGTAAAACGTATTCTTTTGATCTCAGGAACTTTTGCAATTTTTTTTATTAGCTTAGCTATTGAAATTTCATCATCTTTATATGCGCTGACATTTTGACCTAATAAAATAATTTCTCTTGTCCCTTGATCTCCAAGACTTTTGATTTCATCAAGTATTTTTATGTGACTCCTGGAAAACTCTGGGCCTCTTGTATATGGAACAACGCAAAATTTACAAAATTTATCACACCCTTCTTGGATTGTTACAAAGCTTGAAACTTTTGATTGCTGACTTTTAATATCTTTTAAAACATCAAATTTTTCATCAACATTTAAATCTGTAGCAACTGATTTTGTATTTGTTTTTTGAAACTTTTCTACAAGTTCTGGGAGCTTGTGGTATGCTTGAGGACCAACAACGATATCTACATAATCACTCTTCTCAAAAACCACAGAGGACTCGGCTTGAGCAACGCATCCAGCTAATATAAAAATTGGTTTGTTTTTATTTCTAAAAATTTTTTTTATTTTCCCAATATCTGAGTATACTTTTTGAGTAGCTTTTTCTCTGATGTGGCATGTATTAAATATAAAACAGTTTGCTTCTTCTAATTTGTTTGTTTTTGTAAAGTTAATTGTAGTCATTAAATCTGAAATACGATTAGAGTCGTATTCATTCATCTGACATCCAAATGTTTTAATGTAAAAACTTTTTGTATTCATTTTTTTTTACAGTAAAGCTCTAATCTATGATCAATCAAATCATAACCCAATCTGTCTGCTATTTTCTTTTTTAATATTTCTATTTCATCATCTACAAACTCAATAATCTCTCCAGAACTAACATCAATTAAATGGTCATGATGATTTTCTGTTGAAACTTCATATCTAGCTTTTCCAGCTTTAAACTCGTGTTTTTCAATTATTCCATTTTCTTCCAAAAGTTTTACAGTTCTATAAACAGTTGCAACACTAATTTTTTTGTCGATTTTTACTGCGCTATTATAAATCTCATCAACATCTGGGTGAAACTTAGTATCGGAAATAGTTTGCTCTAATAATCTAACAATTACTTTTCTTTGATCAGTTAATCTTAAGCCTCTTTCTTGACAAATTTTTTCTAAACTTATTGCAAAGGGTGATTTTTGGTTCATGGAAATAGAATATTATTTAGAAACTGTAATTGGAACAATTTTTTTTAAAAAAACATTGTTTTCTATTAGATTTGTAACATCAGATGACAATAAATTACTTTTAACTGCATAATCTGTGTATTTTTTAAAATGTACATCACTAATTTTTAAAGATTTATTCTTCTTTAAATCTAATAAAATATTATGTTTTCTAACTTTAATTAATATTTTTTGTTTTTTTGCTTTTCTTAAATTATAAATTTTAAAAAATGAAGTACCTACCACTTCACATCCAAATAATGTCTTTAGTATTTTTACTAAAATAACACTGTTTCTTATACTTATTAAATCGCCAGGTCCTAGGTTAACAATAATTTTAAATGACTTATCAAGATCAATTTTTTTTAGTTTTAAAAAACCAATAACTTCTATTGGTAAACTCTCTGACTTATCTATCTTCTTTATTGTTTTAAAGTTTTTTTTGTTTGTACAATTTATTGAAATGAAGAGGTTTTCAGAAGTACCATCAATAAAAATAGTTTTTGTTTTGGACATTTAGCTTAGGCTAAATTTAATTTTTTTGTAGGTAATAAAATTGACTTATCAAAATCAGTTAATGAATTTTGTTCAATAATTTTTTGTAAGTAATGAACATATTTTTCTTTTATTTCAGAATAATTTATAAGATGCTTTGAAAGCTCTAAACCAGAAATATCTTGATTACTTTCTCTCATTTTCAATCTCTCCAATCTAAGATTTTCATACGACCTATGTGTATTTAAATTTTTTTTGTATGCCTTTACTGACGCTCTAATAATATCAAATTTTGTAACCTTGAAAGTTTGATTTTTTTCACGATCTAATGGGACAAGACCTGAGTTTCTCGCCCACGTTCTCTGACCAAATAGGGAATTTCCCTCTAATGCAAATCTTGAAGTTCCCCAACCGCTTTCGTAAGCCGCTTGGGCTACTGCTAATGACGGAGGTATTACATCTGCCCTTTCTAATAATTTTTTCAAGTTTCCTTTTTTTACTTTGTAAAACTTATACTTTGCTTCTAACCACATCTTATCTGTTCTAGATTTGCTCTTTAAATTAGAAATAGAAATAATTTTTTTTCTCTCTAATAATATCTGCTCGTTTTCAGAAAGAACTAAAGGTAGTACTATTTGGATAAATATTTTTTTTCTCTCTTTTATGTTTCCTAATTCGTTTATCCCACGCGGTAATTGAGTAAAAAAAACAGGTTTAACGGGTTTGCCATCTCTAACATCTTTTAAATTATATTTTAGTTCTTCAAACAAAGCTAAAACACTTCTGGCATGCGGAGTATTAAAACCTCTAGTATCTTTCTCTTCAAAGAATCTATCCTTTGGATCTTCAGTCGGTTCTTCAATTTCAATAGATGCTAAATCTTGTTGATTATAAGTAGATTTAACTAATGCAGTATTCTTTTGAACAATACCTGGCATTAGAACAAAAGCAAATATTGTTGCCACAAGTGCTATTGCTTGTCCAAATCCTGCGTAGGTTTCTTTTCTTATATCTTGTTTAGTTAATTTTGGAGTTAGATCTTTTGGAACTGCAATTCGGTTGCTTAATAAAATTAGTTCAAGTTGCTTTGTTGTTAAGTTACGTCCTTTTTCTTTATAATAAAGATATTCTTCAACCTCATGCTTTTCAGCAGCAGAAATTAGTGCCTCAATGTAACTAAACTTTTTTTTACTCATCTATATTTACAGCTTCAACAGAATTTACCTCTGGCACATAATGCTTTATCATTCTTTCTACACCATGTTTTAATGTAACCGTTGAGCTAGGGCACCCAGCACAGGCTCCTTTAAGCATAACCTCTGCCACCCCGTCCTTGTATGAATTTAATCTAATGTCTCCACCATCCATTGCGACAGCTGGTCTAATTTTATCATTTAACACCTCTTCTATTCTTTTAGAGATATCGTCTTGAAATTTACTTTCTTCCTTAAAGTTAAGAGGCTCGAAACTATCAGTAATGTTTTTACTTAATATATCTAGAATTTTTGGTATCTCTTGATCCCAGGTTGAGGTCTTATTTTTTCTTATCGAAATAAAATCTTTGTCAAAAAAAACTAGATCTATTGAATTTATTGAAAAAATAGAAGACACCAGAGCAATTTCAATCTTGTCATCTTTTTTAAATTCCTTTGTTCCTTCCGAAACAATTGTTTTTTCAAAAACAAATTTTTTCGTGTCTGGATTAGGCGTATCTATTACTGATATCATTTTATTGTAATTATTATTATTAAAGGTTTTTTTCAATCATTATGCGATTGAATCTATATCTTTTTTATCAATAGAACCTGGTATTAAAACGATAGGTATGGATAAATCCTTCATTTTACTAGACATAAGTGATTTTATAATCGGACCAGGGTCCTCTCCATCCTCAGATGTTGCCAATACCAAAAATCTGATATCTTTATCCTCTTTTAATACTGAGACCAATTCTCCTATTCTGTCGCCTAATTTTAATATTATTTCTGTCTCAATTGAATATTCTTCTTGAACTTTTTGTGCCCAAGTTCTGCAAATTTTTTTTGCTTCACTGGTCTCCTCTTGTTCAATTAAATTTTCAACCTTTGACCACTGTGCATTCATTGCATGATCAACTACATACAACATTGATAAAGTGCCGCTTGTGTTCTTTGCTCTTTGAGCGGCAAAGTGAATTGCTTTTTCTAATTCTTTGCTCTTATCTATATAAACTAAAAACTTCTTTTTCATTTATTCAACCCTATAATTTTTTTTACCTCATTAACAGTTTTGTCTGCTACAACTTTCGCCTTATTTTTCCCATTCTCAAGGATTTCAATTAAGTTTTTTTCATCTTTTTTAAAATCATTAATTTTTTCAGATATTGGAGAAATTTTTTCAATCACAATTTCTGTAAGATCTTTCTTGAAATTTACAAAACTTTTACCATCATAATTTTTTAAAGTGATATCATTTGTTGATGAATTTAAATTTGAGAAAATATTAATTAAATTTTGAGCTTCAAATCTTTTAGAGTCCTCTTGAAAAATTTTTTCATCGATGGGATCATTGTCTGTCTTGGCTTTTTTAACTTTTAGTTTAATTTCATCTTTACTATCCGAAAGATTAATTCTTGATAAGTCTGACTCATCTGATTTGCTCATTTTTTTTGTACCATCTCTTAAACTCATAATTCTTGCTACGCTTTTAGAAATTATAGGGTCGGGTAAATTGAAAAAATCTTGTTGATAATCATTGTTAAACTTAGAAGCTATGTCTCTACAAAGTTCTAAGTGCTGTTTTTGATCTTCGCCAACTGGCACATGGGTTGCTTGGTAAGCCAGAATATCTGAGGCCATTAATATTGGGTAGGTATATAAGCCAACGCTAGCTTTCTCTTTATTACTGCCTGCCTTTTCTTTAAACTGTGTCATACGATTCAACCAACCTACTCTTGCTATACAATTAAATATCCAAGAAAGTTCAGCATGTGCTGTTACCTGGGATTGACAAAAAATTTTATTTTTACTTGGGTCTATACCGGAGGCTAAAAATACTGCTGCAGTACTTAATATATTTTGTCTTAGAATATTTGGATCAGTTTTAACAGTTATGGCATGAAGATCGGCTAACATATAAAAACACTCATATTCATTTTGCATTTCTACAAAATTTTTAATTGCACCTAAATAATTACCTAAATGTAAATTTCCAGTAGGTTGAATTCCAGATAAAATTCTTTTTATAGTCATGAAGTATATTTTTTTAACTTAAAATCTTTAATACTGAAAGCCTTAAAGATAATCGCTAAAATTAAGTAAACAATCATTGAGTTTCCTACAATCAGCAATAAATAAAAAACTTTACCAACTCCCTGGTCTAGAAAATAAGATTGAAAATAAAAAAATTGGTAATGTAAAATTGATCCCATAATCAATGAGCAGACAAAAATTTTTGCAAATCTTTCTACAAAAGTTTGGTCACTCAAATGAAAACTGTCTTTCTTTAAAAAAATTTTATAAGTAATTACTGCCATCCAACAAGATATAGATGTGCCAGCAGCTATTGATAAAAAGCCAAATTCCTCAAAAAAAATTACACTTATTAAAATATTTATTGTGACCGTAAATACAGAAATTTTAAATGGAAACGAAGTATTATTTCTTGCAAAATAAAAGTTTGAATAAACTTTTAATAGTGAAAATGCTGGTAATCCGAAACCAAAAATAACTAACGCTTTCGAGGTATTAACAACACTGTCTTTGCCAAATGAACCATAGCCAAATAAACAAGAGATAATTTCTTCAGCGCCAACAATAATGCCTACTGCAGCTGGGGCAGATAAAAATAAACACAATTCTATGGATCGGTTTTGAATATGATAAACTTTTTTAGTAGTTTCTTTTAAAATAGTTTTACTTAGAACTGGCAAAATCACAGTCCCAATAGCAATACCAGAAATAGCTAAAGGTAGCTGATATATACGGTCGGCATAATATAAATAGGAGACGGCGCTAGTTTGGAACGAAGCAATTATCGTGCCAACCAAAATATTTATTTGCATAACACCAGATGAGAATATGCTTGGCAATAGTTTTTTGAAAAAAACCTTAACATTTTGAGACAGGTGAATATGAAAGCTAATTGTAGGTACAAATATTTTTCTACAATAAAATATTAAAATTATCATTTGTGTGATTCCTGCTAACAAAACAGCAAGTGACATATTTTTTACAAAAGACTGGTCAAATTGTTTTGCTAAGTAAATTGATAGAATTAAAAAAATATTTAAAACTATAGGGGCAGCTGCAGCAACTGCAAACTTACCATTTGAATTTAAAATTGCAGAAAAAAAAGATGATAAAGATACAAATAATAAAAATGGAAAAGTAATTCTGCTTAAATTAATCGCTAATTCAAACTTTTCAGGGTCGCTGGAAAAACCAGGAGATATTAAATAAATAAAACCTCCCATGAAAATCTCGGCTACTAATGTTAGACCTAAAAGAACGACTAGTAAAAAGTTAAATATTGAATTTGTAAAATTTTTTTCATCTTTTTTTAAATTTAATTTTGTATAAATTGGAATAAATGCAGCATTAAAAGTTCCTTCGGCAAATAAACGCCTGAAAGTATTGGGCAGTCTAAACGCTACAAAAAAAGCATCGGCTAATGAGGATGTTCCAATAAAAATTGCGATCAAAATGTCTCTAAAGTATCCCAAAACTCTACTTAATAGGGTTAGGGAACCAAAGGAGCTGACGGCTTTAAGAATATTCATCTATTTTGTTTACAGTTATTTTATTCTACTTTATTACACTTCAATCATAAAAATACGACAAAGTTTAGATGAGCAAAAAAGAAACAATTGAAAAATATACAGATAAAGAAGCACTAGATTTTCACATCCAAGGTAAGCCTGGAAAATTAGAAATCATATCTTCTAAACAGCTTTCTACACAAAGAGATCTTTCTTTGGCATACTCTCCTGGTGTAGCAGTACCTGTTGTTGAAATTTCTAAAAATCCTCAAGCCGCTTACGACTACACAAGTAAAGGTAACTTAGTTGCAGTAATCAGTAACGGTACTGCAATTTTAGGTTTAGGTAATTTAGGTGCATTAGCATCTAAACCAGTCATGGAGGGGAAATCAGTTTTATTTAAAAGGTTTGCAGACATAGACTCGATCGATATTGAAATCGACTCAACAGAGTCAGAGGATATAATTAATACAATTAAAAATATTGCCTGTTCTTTTGGTGGTATAAATTTAGAAGACATTGCTGCGCCAGATTGTTTTATTATTGAGGAGAAATTAAAAGAACTAGTTGATATTCCAATTTTTCATGATGACCAACATGGAACTGCTATCATTACAACGGCAGGATTAATTAATGCTTTGGATATTTCTGGAAAATCAATTGAAGAAGTTAAGATTGTTGTGAACGGTGCTGGGGCATCTGCAATTGCTTGTACAGAATTATTTAAAAATTCAGGGGTACCAAATGAAAATATCACAATGTGTGATCGTAAGGGTGTAATTTATCGTGGAAGACCTGGTAACATGGACCAGTGGAAATCTAAGCATGCAGTTGACACAAAGAATAGAACTCTTGCTGATGCAATAAATGGTGCAGATGTTGTATTAGGGCTTTCAGCAGCAGGAGCCATTAGTCAAGAGATGGTAAAATCAATGGCAAAAAATCCAATCATTTTTGCTTGCGCAAACCCAGAACCAGAGATTAGACCAGAAAAAATTTTAGAAATCAGAGATGATGCAATTATCGCAACAGGTAGATCTGATTATCCAAACCAAGTAAATAATTTGATTGGTTTTCCATATATTTTTAGAGGTGCGTTGGATGTTCAGGCTAAAACTATAAATGAAGAGATGAAAGTAGCTGCAGCTCAAGCTATTGCCAATCTTGCAAGAGAAGATGTACCAGATGAGGTGGTTGCAGCGTATGGTGGAGATAGACCCAAATACGGTAGAAATTATATAATTCCATCAACTTTTGACCCAAGACTAATTACAAAAATTCCAACCGCTGTTGCAAAAGCTGCAATGGATAGTGGTGTTGCAAAAAAATCAATTAAAAACTTTGACAACTATATTGATGAATTGGAAGCAAGATTAGATCCATCAGTAGGTATTATTCAAGGAATTAATTCTAAGATTAAAAAATCAAAGAAAAAAATTGTTTTTGCTGAAGGAGAAGATGAAGAAAACCTTAAAGCTGCTGTAGCATTTAAAAATTCTGGTCTAGGTGAACCAATTTTAATTGCAAATGAAGAAAAGTTAAAAATTGCATTAAAAAATATTGGCTTAGATGAAAATTACAAAATTC
The DNA here is from genome assembly GCA_965655605.1 of Candidatus Pelagibacteraceae bacterium. GTDB lineage: Bacteria > Pseudomonadota > Alphaproteobacteria > Pelagibacterales > Pelagibacteraceae > HIMB114. The sequence continues at coordinate 18,803 of CBFHHD010000004.1, forward strand.
AGTTTACAAACTCAACCGATAAAGAAAAATCTGAAGAGTACAAAAATTACCTTTATAAAAAATTACAAAGAAGAGGGACGCTTGAGAAAGATTGTGATAAATTAGTAAAGTCTGACAGAGTTACATGGGGTTCTTGTATGGTTTCTTGTGGTGATGCAGATGGTATGGTTGCTGGTAATACTAGAAACTTTTCAGAAACCTTATCGAAGTTACAAGACACTATTGGTGTCAGAGAAGATGAGGTTTTGTTTGGGCTGTGTCTTTATGTTTCCAAAGGAAAGACAATTCTAGTTGCAGATACAAATGTAAATGAATATCCAACGTCAGAACAATTGGCATATATTGCAAAGTCAAGTTCAAGAGTTGCCGAATTATTTGGTTTAGACCCAAAAGTTGCATTCTTATCCCACTCTACGTTTGGTCAACCAGAAACAAACAGGACTAAAATTGTTAGAAAAGCAGTGGACTTACTTGAAAAGGAAAAAGTTAATTTTTTATATGATGGCGAAATGCAACCCGATGTTGCTTTGAATCCTAAATTTCAACAAAGTTATTCTTTCTCAAAAATTGTTGGGAATGCAAATATATTAATCATGCCATCTCTTCATGCATCCGCTGTGTCAATTAAACTTTTAAAAGAACTGGGTGACGGTAAAGTCATAGGACCTTTGTTGATAGGACTTGCAAAGCCAGTTGAAATAGCACCTTTAAGATCATCTAGTTCTGAAATTTTAAATTTAGCTTCTATTGCCGCTTACTCTGCTGAAGTAATTGACTACTAATCTGACAATCTCTTATTGTTAGAAAGATCTTTTTTTAAAAAAATACTCGAAATAACTTCTTCAACATCTTGGACTTGATCAGCCTCATCAAGGACTGTTTGCTTTTCGTCTTCAGTTCTTGCTATTCCAAAAATATATAAATTTTTATTTATTGTCGTAAAACTAAAATTATTAGATTTAATATTTTTATTCGCAATAAGGGCCACTTTAAATTGAGATGTTATTAATATATCCTTAGCCTTATCTCTCCATGATAATTGATTATCGACAACAATAATATTTTCAACTGAACGAACTCCT
>CBFHHD010000004.1:19983-24711 GCA_965655605.1 Candidatus Pelagibacteraceae bacterium
TCATCAATGGTTTCAACATTTCCTTTTAAAATAAATCTTCCATCAAGAGAATCGGCTTTAATTTTTAAAAGGTAATTTTTGTTAATTTGTGAAATTTTATACAAAAAGCTTTTTTCAATAACATTATCATCAACTATTCGACCAACAGTTCTTGGGTCATCTGCTACCTCAACACCAGTTTTGATCATACCAACAGAAGATACGCCAATAACTGGTACACAAGAATTTAAGGATAAAAGTATTATAAAAAGGAAAAATCTAGACATTAATTTGTAATACCTTCTGATAAATTGATTTTCTATTTATATCTAGTTTTTTTGATAAATATTCAGAAATATCTTTTGAACTCATTTTTCCAATCAACAGTTTAATTTCTTTATCTAAATCAACTTCAAATTCTTTTTCAGGAGTATTTGTAATGACCAATGTCATTTCTCCTTTTTGATTTTCATGAATATAATTGGATAAATTGTTTACATCATCTCTGATATAGGTTTCGTGTATTTTAGTCATTTCTCTTGCAATCAAAAATTTACTATTTGGAAAAAATATTTTAAAAAATTTTTCATACTTTCCAAGGTCTCTAGCTGGTAAGAAAAAAACAATACTTGCATCAATTTTTTTTAAACTTTCTAATTTTTTTTCTATTTCTTTTTGTTTTTTAGGCAAAAAACCACAAAAATAAAATTGATCATTAAAACCTGAAATACTCATTGCAGCTGTAATTGCTGAGGGACCTGGTACTGGAAAAACTTTTACCAAATTTTCATAACAGGATTGGATCAAGTTCTTTCCAGGATCACTTAAAGACGGTGTACCTGCATCTGATACGAGGGATACTATTTTGTTATTTATCAAATCTTTTATAACTTTGTCTATTTCCTTATTTTCATTAAACTTATGATAAGAAACTAACTTAGTTTTAATTTTAAGATGATTAATAAGCTTGGATGTAATTCTTGTATCCTCGCAAAGTATGTAATCAGAACTTTCTAGAATATTAGAAGATCTTGGTGATATATCGCCAAGATTACCAAGGGGGGTGGAAACTACATACAAACCTGGAATAAAAAATATTTTTTCTGAATTCATAATTTTAACTAAATATTGTATTTATCTATAGCTGTTCGTAAAAAATGAAAAATCTTATTAAAACTATATTATTTGTATCGACCTTTTTGATATTCAATGTAAATTCACACGCTAAATCTGATCTTAAAATTGGGACTATTCTTCCGCTTACTGGCGAGCATGAGATTATTGGACAAAATATCTACCATAGTATTTTGATTACTATTTTTGAGCTAAAAAACCTTGATATTAAAGTTATACCTTTGGACACCCAAAGCTCAGCGGACGGAGCAAAAAAAGCTTTTGAAGAGGGTGTTAAGAGAAATGTTGATATTTTTATTGGACCAATATTTTCGGAAACTATTAAACAAATTAAAAATGAAACGGAGTTTAAGAATAAAGTTTTTATTTCTTACAGTAACCATGAGGAAAACACTTTTCCAAATGTAGTCAACTTTGGTGTCAATTTAAGTTCACAAATAAATACACTTAAAGAACAATTTGAAGAGGAAGATTTTGTATTTTTTGGAGATAATAGTGATTACACAAAAAAAGTTTACAAAAAGACACAAAATTTTAAATCAAGAAGTAAAGATCCTGTTTTTTATAAAAATTTCAAAGACATAGACTCAAAAGTGAAAAAAATTACAAACTTTAGGGAAAGAAACCAAAAACATTTGAAAGAAATTAAGCAATTAGAAAGTAGAAAGGATAATCTGGATATTGAGAGCAATTTGGATATAGATAGCAATCTAGATATAGAAGACAATCTAGATCAGGAAATAATCGAACAGTTAAAAAAACATGACACCTCTGAGCCTGTAGAGTTTAAGAAAGCTTTTGTTTCATCATTTGATAATGAGTTAATTGCATCAATTTCATATTTTGATTTTTATGATGCAAACTTTAATGATGTTCAATTTTATACACTAAATCTATGGTTTGATAAAAAATATCTCAATGAACCATCTTTAGAGAATCTAATTTTTCCATCCATTGATCTAAATGGTTACAATGAACTAAACAAAAAATATAAAAAAGACTTTGGAAGAGGTATTTATCATCTTGAAGCTTTAAGCTTTGATATAATACCTCTAATCGCAGCCACATGGTTCTCTTTGGACGATGACCAAGAGTTTAAAACATCCTTGTTAAATGGTTCTTATAAAGGGAAAACTGGGACTTTTACTATCAATCAAAATAAAACAGAACGTGAGCTTTTCTTATATCAAATAAAAAATAAAAAATTTAAGAAAATTTAAAATATTTTTTTATTTTAACAAAAGCATTATATCGATGGGACATTAAATTTTTTTTCCTTTTGCTTATTTGAGCAAAAGTTTTTGTCTCTCCACTTGGCACAAAAATAGGATCATAGCCAAATCCTCTTTTGCCCCTTGGAGGAAATGATATGTTTCCTTTCACATCTCCTTGAAATTCATAAGATTTTCCGTTTGGAAAAGCTACAGATATAGCGCATACAAATCTTCCACGTGATTTAAGTTTTTTTCTTTTATTTAACAAATTATAGATTTTTTTAATCGCTACTTTAAAATCTTTTTTTGGTCCTGCCCATCTTGCAGAATAAATTCCAGGCTTTTTATCAAGAGCGTTTACTTCCAAACCAGAATCATCAGATATGCAAATTATATTTGTCTTTTTAGCAGCAAATACAGATTTGATTTTAGCATTAGCTTTAAACGTTTTTCCGTTTTCTACTGGCTCTTTTAGGTCAAAATCTTTTGGTTTAAAATATTTTATTTTTTTTGGTAAAATTTCTTTGAGCTCTTTAAATTTACCTGGATTGTTTGTAGCAATTAAAATTTCTTTTGCTTTTTTTAAATCGTATAATTTATGCACTGAGAGCTTTTTTTTGTTTTTCGATTAAATCTTTTATAGATTTTTTTGAATGTACTAACATTTCATTAAGTTGGTCTTCTGAGCATGTAGTTTGCTCACCTGTTAGCTGAAGTTCTACAATTTCTTCTTTACCATTCATAACAAAATTTGCATCAATATCAGCGGAGCTATCTTCGTTATAATCTAGGTCAACTAATACGTCACCACTTACAACTCCGCAACTAATCGCAGCGATATGATTTTTAATTGGATTGGTATTTATTATTTTTTTTTCTTTCAAAATTTCTATACAAATCTTTAAAGCTACAAAGCCACCTGTAATAGAGGCTGTTCTTGTTCCTCCATCTGCTTGGATAACATCACAGTCAATTGTAATTAAATTTTCTCCTAACAAACTTAAGTCCACTCCCGCTCTTAACGATCTCCCAATCAGTCTTTGTATTTCTGAAGTTCTGCCACCTATTTTTCCTGCAGCAGATTCTCTACGCATTCTTTCGTTTGTCGATCTTGGTAACATTCCATATTCTGCGGTTACCCACCCTTTTCCCGAACCTTTTAACCAACGCGGTACTTTGCTTTCATAGGAGGCTGTACAGATCACATGTGTGTTACCAGATTTAATTAAACATGAACCATCCGCATTTTTTATATAATTTGGGATAATCTCTACTTTTCTAATATCAAAATTTGATCGATTCTCTCTCATAAGTCTTGGAATTTAATAATCTATCACTATATAGCACTCAAACAAAGTAAAATGACTGAAAATAAAGAAGAAATAAATAATCAAGATCCCAACAGCAAAACAGAAGATTTGCCGATTGATGAAGGTGACGTAAATAATGATGAAAACTCTTCTGAAAATTTTGAATTAAAATTTAATGAACTAAATGATAAATATTTAAGACTACTTGCAGAAAATCAAAATATTAGAAGAAATCACGATAAAGAAAAAGAAGATATATTAAACTATGGTTCTTTTAGTTTCGCTCAACAAATTATCAGCTTAACAGACAACTTACATAGAGCATTTCAAATTTTTAAAGATGATGAAAAATTTAAAACAGATGAATTTAAAGGTGTCCTAAACGGAATTGAAATGATTGAAAAAGATTTAAACTCAACTTTAGAGAAAAATAACATTAAGTATATTGATTGTGTTGGTAAAAAATTTGATCCAAATTTACATCAAGCTGTTGGCGAACAAGAAAGTGATAAAGATGCTGGTATCGTAATGGAAGAAGTTCAAAAAGGATATCAATTGCACGCAAGATTACTAAGGCCCTCTATGGTAATGGTGTCTAAAAAGCCCTCAAAATAAGAAGTTTTTTTCAAAAAAAATTTTAATAACATATCTTGCAATCATAAAAACTATCCCCATATCATTTCTATTAAAGAAAAGGAGACTTATAAAATTATGTCAAAAATTATTGGAATAGATTTAGGAACTACAAACTCATGTGTAGCCATTATGGATGGCCCAGAACCAAAAGTAATTGAAAACCTAGAAGGTGCTAGAACAACTCCTTCAGTTGTTGCTTTTGCTGAAACTGAAAAATTAGTTGGAGCATCTGCCAAAAGACAGGCAGTAACAAATCCAGAAAATACTCTTTATGCTGTTAAAAGATTAATTGGAAGAAAGTTTGATGGTGCGGCTGTTAAAAAAGATATCGATGGTCTTCCATATAATGTTATTGCAGCCGAGAATGGTGATGCTTGGGTTCAGGCAAAAGGAGAAAAGTATTCACCAAGTCAAATCTCAGCTTTTGTTTTACAAAAAATGAAAGAAACAGCTGA
>CBFHHD010000004.1:25080-25674 GCA_965655605.1 Candidatus Pelagibacteraceae bacterium
ATTAGCATTACAAAGATTAAGAGAAGCTGCTGAAAAAGCAAAGGTTGAGTTATCATCTTCAACTCAAACAGAAATAAATTTACCTTTTATTACAGCTGATAAATCTGGACCAAAACATTTAAATCTTAAGCTAACTAGAGCTAAATTAGAGTCACTATGTGCTGACTTAATTGAGAGAACTATAGAGCCATGTAAAACTGCATTAAAAGATGCTGGTTTATCAGCGGGCGAAATTGGCGAAGTTATTCTAGTTGGTGGAATGACAAGAATGCCAAAAATTGTTGAGACTGTAAAAAACTTTTTTGGAAAAGATCCAAGTAAAAGTGTTAACCCAGATGAAGTAGTTGCAATGGGTGCCGCTATTCAAGGGGGTGTTCTACAGGGTGATGTTAAAGACGTACTTCTTTTAGATGTAACACCTCTATCTTTGGGTATTGAAACTTTGGGTGGAGTTGTAACTAAACTTATTGGCAAAAATACTACAATCCCAACTAAAAAAAGCCAGGTCTTCTCAACTGCAGAAGATAATCAGCCAGCTGTATCCATCAGAGTTTTCCAGGGTGAAAGAGAGATGGCTGCTGACAACAAGTTGCT
>CBFHHD010000004.1:25682-46382 GCA_965655605.1 Candidatus Pelagibacteraceae bacterium
CTGCAGAAGATAATCAGCCAGCTGTATCCATCAGAGTTTTCCAGGGTGAAAGAGAGATGGCTGCTGACAACAAGTTGCTTGGAACTTTTGACCTTACAGGTATTCCGCCAGCACCAAGAGGTATGCCTCAAATCGAAGTTACATTTGATATTGATGCTAACGGAATTGTAAGTGTTTCTGCAAAAGATAAAGGCACAGGCAAAGAGCAAAAAATTCAAATCCAAGCTTCTGGTGGTTTATCAGATGATGAAATTGAAAAAATGGTGAAAGATGCGGAAGTTAATAAAGAAGCTGATAAGAAAAAAAGAGAAGAAGTGGATGCCAAAAACTCTGCAGACTCTTTAGTTGCATCAACTGAAGCTAGTTTAAAAGAACACGGCAGTAAAGTTTCTGAAGCTGATAAAAAGACTATCGAAACCGATCTTCAAAACTTAAAAGATGCTATTAAAGAAGATAAAATTGAAGATATTAAAACCAAAACACAAACTTTAGTTCAATCTTCAATGAAGCTTGGAGAAGCAATCTATAAAGAACAACAAGCTAAAGCTGGTGCAGCTCAAGGCCAAGGTGCTGAGGGACAAGCTGGTGCAGAGCCTTCTGATAAAAAAGAAGATGTTGTGGATGCCGAATACGAAGAAGTAAAAGACGAAAAAGATAAAAAATAACGCTTATTTAAAGTAAGTGGATAGGGTTTAAAGAATGTCTAAAGCGGATTATTACGACGTATTAGGAATAGACCGTAATTCTTCAAAAGATGAAATAAAAGGCGCTTACAGAAAATTGGCGATGAAATTTCATCCGGATAAAAATCCCGGTAACAAAGAAGCTGAAGGTAAGTTTAAAGAAGCAACTGAAGCTTACCAAATTCTCTCAGATCCAAATAAAAAAAGTAGTTATGATCAATTTGGTCATTCTGCTTTTGAAAATATGGGTGGAGGCCAAGGAGGTTTTGGAGAGCACGGTGGTTTTGAATCGGGTGCATTTTCGGATATCTTCGATGATTTTTTTGGTGACTTCATGGGATCAGGTGGTCGAGGTAGAGGTGGTCGAAGACGATCAAGAGGGCAAAGAGGTTCTGATTTAAAAATTAATTTAGAAATATCATTAGAAGAAGCTTATCATGGGAAAAAATCTACATTTAATATTAACTCTTCAGAAAAATGTGGAACTTGTACAGGCTCTGGAGCTAAACCAGGTTCATCACCAAAGGCATGTGGAACATGTGGTGGAGATGGACGAGTAAGATCTCAACAGGGATTTTTTACAGTCCAACAAACTTGCCCAGATTGTAGAGGGGAAGGTGAAGTTGTTGGAAACCCTTGTAAAGACTGTAGTGGCTTTGGAACTCAAAAAAAGAAAAAATCTCTTTCTATCCAAATTCCTCGAGGAGTTGATGATGGAACGCGTATAAGGCTATCAGGTAAAGGTGATGCAGGATCAAAAGGTGGGTCGGATGGTGACTTGTATGTTTATATTCAAGTTAAAAAACATGATATTTTTGAAAGAGAAGAAGAAAATTTATTTTATGAACTTCCTGTTTCATTAGCAAGTGCTGCTCTTGGAACTTCAATGGAAGTTCCAAACATTAATGGTTCAAGATCAAAGGTGAAAATACCAAGTGGTACCCAGTCTGGAAAACAATTAAGGCTTAGAGATAAGGGTATGCCACTTTTGAGAGGTAGTGGACATGGTGATCTGTATTTACAGGTTAAAGTAGAAACTCCAGTATCATTAAACAAAGAACAAAAAGAATTACTTGAAAAATTTAAAGATTTAGAAGATTCTAAAAATAACCCAGAAAATCAAAGTTTCGTTAAAAGAGCTAAAAAATTCTGGGAAAATATTAGTGAATGAAAAAAATAAATATTTCTATAACAGGCGGCCTAGGTCGGATGGGTCAACTGCTCATCCAACAAACACAAAAAGATAAAAATCTAAAATTACATTCAGCTACCGAGAATAAGGAAATTAAAAAGGGTAAAATTCAATATCAAAAAAATAATGACACAGCCTTTAAAGGAACCAATGTTATTATAGATTTTACTAGACCTAATTGTACGCTGGAAGTTTTAAAACTAGCTGTAAAACATAAAAAAAAGGTTGTCATTGGAACAACTGGATTTCAGAAAAAACATTGGGATGAGATTAAAAAAGCCTCTAAAAAAATTGCTATCTTGCAATCAGGAAATATGAGTCTTGGTATAAATTTGATGCAGTATGTCTCCAAAATATTATCAAAAGGTTTTTTAAGTGACTACCAAATGGAAGTACATGATGATCATCATATTAAAAAAATAGATTATCCCTCTGGTACTGCTCTAATGTTAGGCCATGCAGTTGCAGATGGTAAAAATAAAAATTTAAAACAAATTCAAGGTAAAATATTTTTAAATAAAAAAGGCAAAGGTCAAAAAAACAAATTAAATTTTTATATTGTAAGAAAAGGAAACACCCCAGGAAATCATTCTGTAATTTTTGAAAATAAACAAGAAAAAATAGAAATTAAACATACTGCATACTCAAGAGATCTATTTGCAGAAGGCGCAATTAATGCTGCGAAATGGTTAAAAGGCAAAAAACCAGGTCTCTATAACATGCATCATGTTTTAGGTATTAAATAAATTTTTTGGCTAAATTAAAATTAACAAAAAAAGAAAAGTCAAAAATAATTTTAAAACAACTTAATAAACTTTACCCAAAAACACCCTCTCCATTAACTCACAGAAATAATTTTACTTTATTGGTATCAGTTTTGCTTTCAGCTCAATGCACTGATTTAAACGTCAATAATGTCACAAAAGATATTTATCCAAAATATTATAAACCAGAACATTTTGTAAAACTTGGACAAAAAAAAATAGAAAAACTTATTAAAAGAATTGGTTTATTTAGGATGAAATCAAAAGCAATTTACAAATTATCTAAAATTTTATTAGAAAAACATAATGCCAAGGTGCCAAAAACATTTGAAGAATTAGAGATGCTTCCAGGCGTTGGGCATAAAACCTCTAGTGTAGTGATGTCACAAGGATTTGGGTATCCTGCATTTCCAGTAGATACACATATTCATAGACTGGCACAAAGGTGGGGATTAACGGATGGAAAAAATGTTGTTCAAACTGAAAAGGATTTAAAAGAAATATTTCCTAAAAAAAATTGGAATAAACTTCATTTACAAATAATTTTTTATGGTCGTGAATATTGTAAAGCAAGAGATTGCTTTGGTTTAGAATGTAACATATGTAAACAATGTAATCCGAACCGAAAAAAACAAATAATAACTAAAAAGGCTTAGTATGAAAGTAATTGGAATTGGAAATGCAATTGTGGATGTATTGTGTAAAGTGGATGATCAATTCATTTTAAATCATGGTCTTACTAAAGGAACTATGAAGCTCATAGATGAGCAAGAGTTTATAAAAATACAAAATGCGGTTAAAGTTGAGGGAACCGTTTCAGGTGGTTCCGTAGCAAATTCTATTGTAGGGATGTCACAACTAGGTGATGAAGTATCTTTTATTGGGAAAGTTAATGATGACAATTTTGGTCAAAAATATGTTGAAGGACTAAAAAAAGAGAATGTTCAATTTTTTTATGATATCAAAAAAGAACTCGTTCCAACAGGAACTTGTATAATCTTAATTACACCAGACTCTGAAAGGACTATGTGCACCTTCCTTGGTATTGCAGGACAAATTTCAGATGAAGATATTCATGATGATGCAGTTAAAAATTCAGAAATTACTTTTCTTGAAGGTTATTTATGGGATGAGGGAAAACCCAAGAAAGCTTTTGAAAAAGCAATGTCACTATCAAACAAATCAGCCATGTCTCTTTCAGATCCATTTTGTGTAGATAGACATAAATCTAGTTTTCTAGATCTAGTTAAAAATAAACTAGATATCACTTTTGCTAATGAAGGTGAGTTCATGTCTTTAATAGATGCAAAAAATTTTGATGAAGTTATTGAGTTTGCCAAAAATTTGAAAAAATTAGTAGTCATTACAAGATCTGATAAAGGAAGTGTTGCAATACACAGCAATGAAATATCAGAATGTAAAGCAAGAGAAGGTCTGAAAATTGTAGATCTCACTGGTGCAGGTGATTTATTCGCTGCTGGTTTCTTGCACGGGTATGTAAATAAAAAATCTAATACTGAAAGTCTAAAATTAGGTACTGAAATGGCCTCTAAAATTATACAAAAAATTGGTGCAAGGTTAGATTAGGTTTATTTCTTCAATAAAACTATTGCTGGAGAAAACAAGGCAACTACAAAAGACCAAAACAGCAAATAACTTGATACGATAAAAGGAAACAAACCTTTATCCACTAGCCCTCCTACAAGAATACTTTTGGAAAAATCAGTACTAGGAAATAATGCAAGGCCACAAATTATGCCTAAAACTATTGCGATATAAACTTTGCTAGACAAAATCGACTTATTATAAAAACCGTAAAAAATAGGAATAGCAGCTGCACAACAAAGTAAATCGGCAAGCAAAAATAGATATAAAATACTCAGGCCTTTTGATGATACATAAAATGCTATTAATGCAGATAAAGTAATTAGAATTCTAAAAAATAACTTTCTATCACCTATAAAATTTATTTGTTTTTCATGAACAATATATAAACTTGAAATCCCTGCAGTTAACGTATCTAAACTACTCATAACTAAAGTAAGTGCTAAAACTAAAATAATTAGTTTAAATATAAAATACTTTTGCTCGAGAATTAATGAGAAGATAATCGTACTTGGGTCACTAACTTTACCTGATAATCCTGCATAAATTCCCACAAATCCTAGTAATAAAATTACAGGAAAGACGATTAGAAAAGTTTGAACAAAACCTCGCTTTAAGTTTTTGGTATCTTTAGCTGCGAAAATTCTCTGCCAAATTCCTTGATCAAACAAATTAGTAGCAAAGACTGCTATAAAAAAAGTAAGACCTGCTGCAACACCACTGAAATTGAAATTAATTTTTTCTGATTTTGCCAGTGTTTTAAAATCTAAATAATTTAACTGATCAAATGATGAGAGGTTAATAAGTAAAATAAATAAAATTATTGAAATTATAATAAATTGAATTTTATCTGTTAAAATTGAAATTTTTAAACCACCTCTTAGAGCATAAATTAAAGTAGAGATGATTACTAAAGCTGCCGTCTTCCAAAGTTCAATGCCTAAAATTAAATTACTAATTTTTGCAATAGCGGTAACTTCTGCACAAAAATAAACATATAAATATAAAAGTGATAAAATTAAAACTAACCTACAAACTCTTACATCATATCTTTTAAGAATGACCTCAGTTAAGCTTCTTGCCTTTGGTGCGAGACGTCTAACTTTTTCACCAATTTTAGAATAATATAAAAAAACAAAACTTTGACCTGCTGCATATCCTAAAATGGCTCCAACCCCACCCCAAGTTGATGCTTCGGCTGGACCAATTAAAATCCAAATACCAAAACAAGATGCCGTTAAACTAAATGTTAAGTTTAAAGAATTTACATTTCTGTCACTTACTAAATAAGAATTTTCTGAAATTCCACCTTTAGAAATACTATAACCGTAAGCCATAAAAGCTAGGCAAACTGAAAAGAGTGTAAAAATTAATATTATATTTTCTGTCATATTTTCTTCCTACACCGGCATTATCCGGATCAGGTTTTAAGGGTACATCTCAGGCAAAACCGCCCCTGAAAACAATTTATAAGTAAACTATTTCTTCTTCCTTTGAAAGCTTCCTTTTCCTTTTTTAGCCTTTATTACTCTTTTTTTATACTTAGGCGATCTTAAATCTTTAGCAATTGGATTTTTTTTTATAGTCAAATGATTTACTCAACAAGGTTATAACTTTTTAGCTTCTTTGTAATATTCTCACAGCTTCCATTTTCTTTTAATTTTAAATGTGCCTCTTTGTATTCATTTTTAAAACTTTCATATTCTTGACTAATTTGTTTATGAAGTTTTTTTACATCCTCATTTAAATTTTTTTTACAGAATAATATTCCCCAGTCTAGTAAAGGTAAAATTGCTATTTTTTCCTCTCTAGTAAAATCTTCAATTTGTTTGTTATCTTTTTGAAAATAAACTCCCAATGTAACTAATATGAACACCCCTAGAAGAAGTGGCAAAATTATAAGAAGTTTTTTTTTATTTTGTTTCAAATTGTGTTTTCTTTTATAAAATTGTTAGCAGCAGAAAAAATTAGTTTTTTTCTATCAGTTTTTATTTTTTCTAAAATTCTTACCATCATTGATAATCTTGGATTTTTGGAGAAAAATATTTTATTTTTTTCTATAAACCTCCAATATAAACCATCCATAATATTGCACCATTCTCCTTTCTTAAAATCCATCATTTTTAGAAAATAAGCTGATCCACAGATATAGGGTTTAGTTGCAAATATTCCTCCGTCACTAAATAAACCCATGCCGTAGACGTTGGGTGACATAACCCACTCAGATGAGTCCATAAACATCTCCATAAACCAACTATAAGTTACCTTTGGCTGTATCTCACAAAGGTTCATAATATTTGCTAAAATCATTAACCTTTCAATATGGTGTGACCAAGCATAATCATTGGCATTTTTAATAGCATGATCTAAGGGAGGCAAACCCGTTGTTCCATCATACCAAGATTTCTTCATTTTTCTTTTATGTTTGAAAAAATTCCCTTTTTGCATCTCGTCATCATAGTTTTGATAAATGCCTCTCATAAATTCTCTCCATCCCACCAGCTGTCTTAGGTAGCCTTCATAAGAGTTGAGGCTAACTTTATTCTCATATTTTTTAAGTTCAGATAAAATTTCTTTAGGTGTAATTAGCCCGTTATTGATAAATGGACTTAAAGCACTATGAAAAAGAATGTTATTTCTTTGATCAACTGCATCTTCATAATCACCAAATAATTTTAATTTATTTTTTAAGAAATTACTGAGAACATTTTGAGCATCTTTTCTTGTAGTGCCAATCCAAAATTGATCTACGGAACCCGGATGTTTTTGAAATTCTTTATTTACTATTGGTTTTAGTTTCTTCGTGTGATCCGTTTCTTTAAAGCTAGGCTGATCTGGTAACTTAACATCTTTTGGTAATTTTTTTCTGTTATCTGCATCAAAACTCCATTTTCCTCCTTTTGGAGTTTTGTCTGAATTTAATAATATATTAAAACGTAATCTTTGGGCCTTGTAAAAGTTAGCCATAAAGGGTTTTTTACTTTTTGATAGATACTCTTCAAAATCAGATCTTTGGCTTAAAAACATTGGCGTTGGGTGAATAGTAAAGCTAATTTTTTCTTTTTTCAAAAATGAAATAATTTTTTTTTCAAACGGCTTATCTTCAATTTCAAAAAAGCTTAACTCCTGTATTTTTTTTTGCTTAATGACATCTGACAATTTTTCTGTGTAATTTTTTTGAAATTTTTTATCCTCAATATCAAAATAAGTAACATTAAAACCTACTTTTTTAATCTCATCTCTAAATGATCTCATACTTGATAAGAAAAAAATTATTTTTTGCTTATGATGCTTTTCATAAGTACATAACTCGTAGTCTTCGGCTAGAAAAAAATGATGATCTTTAAACTCTTTTAAATAACTGGGATGAAACAGTTGATTTCCCAAAACAACAAACAGCTTACTCATGAAGAAAGGTAATATTTTCCTTCATCAACTGTAATAAACTTTTTGTCATTAAATTTGTTTTGTATCTTTTGCCTTAAACGATAAAGGTGAGTTTCGTAAGTATGAGAATCTATTTCCTCTCCATGCAACCATACATCTTTCATTATATCCTGTTTTGATGCACCTTCTTTTGATCTTAATAAATAAATAATTATATCAAGTTCACGCTCTGTTAATTTAACACTTTTTTTTCCATAACTTAGTATTCTTTCATTTTTACTAATGTTGTATTTTCCAACTTGTAAATTTGATTGAAATAAAAATTTAAATTTTAAAATAGTAAGTTTAATAATCTTATCTAAGTCCTGATAATTTATTGGAAGCTCTAAAAAATTACTTAATACATTATCTTTTTGTAGGTTTTTAAAATTTTCACTTTTAGCTGAGAAAAATATTTTGGGATATTGTATTTTTTTTAACTCTTTTAATTCCAGCTTTTCAATGTCATCTATAAAAAATAGAAAAACATAAACATCAATCAGTGGTGTTTTTAAAATCTCTTTTACTTCTTTAAAATTCTTAAGATTTTGTAGATTATATTCATTTTTTTGCTCCTTCATACATTCAAAAAAAACAGGTGACCCGACTGTAATGATTGAGTAATTTTGCATTAATACAAATTATAAATATATATGATTCTAGTAAATAAAAACGGCACTCTTATACACAATAAAAAGGTATATAAATGTGCCATTGGTGAAAGAGGGCTCACTAAACAAAAAAAAGAAGGCGACAAAAAGACCCCAGTTGGAATTTTTTCTTTAGGGCGCGTTTTTTACAGATCAGACAAAATTAAAAATCTAAAAACAAAAAAAAGAAAATTTAAGATAGAAAAGACAATGGTTTGGTGTGACGACCCTAGTAACCAAAATTATAATAAATTAACTTTTTCAAAGAAAAAAACTAAAGAGTCTCTTTATCGCAAAGATAATTTATATGATTTAATTATTGTGATTAATTACAACATTAAGCCTGTAATAAAAAACAAAGGTAGTGCAATTTTTATTCATGTTGCTAGGAAAAATTATAAAGGAACAGCAGGATGCATTGCGCTTAAAAAATTAGATTTACTTGAATTATTAAAAAATATTTCTAAATCTACTAAAATAAAAATTTGTGCTTAACCTCTGGCACCAAAAATTTTACTGCCTACTCGAATATAGCTAGAGCCATTTTTTGAAGCTTCGATATAGTCATTACTCATGCCCATACTAAGCTCATTGAGATTTAATTGAATTGATAAATCTTTCAAGATTTTAAAATGTTTAGTTGGTTCTTCATCTACCGGAGGGATGCACATCAAACCAACAATATTTAGCTTATCTTTTGAATACTGAAATAAATCTTTGAGATCATTTATACTAACACCAAATTTTTGACTTTCATCACCAGTGTTAACTTGAAGAAAATATTTTCTTTTTATATTTAGCTTTTCTTCAGACTTTGTTAATTCGTCTACTAAACTCTTTCGGTCCACTGCATGAATAAATTTAAAGATTTTAACAGCATCTTTTGCCTTATTGGTTTGAAGTCCTCCAATTAAATGTAGCTCAAGTTCTTCCTTTTTATTTGCTATATCCATCCATTTTTCTTTAGCTTCCTGAACTCTATTTTCTCCAAATACTAAGTGCCCATGATCTACCAGCGGGCTGATATGTTCGATTGGGAAAGTTTTGCTAACAGCAATTATTTTTGGATTAACTTTATTTTTTTCCAATTCTTGCTGAATATTTTTTAAGTTTTGTACTATACTCATTTTAAATGTTTAAAATTTATTTTTATGTAAATGAACTTAACGATATTCAAAAATTAAACCTTAATCAATTAAAGAATGTGAATATTATCTATAGAAACTATAACTTAGAGGATTATCAATACAGGGCTTTAAAGTTAAAAAATTTTTGTAGATTAAATAAATTCAAATTTTTCATATCCAATGATTTTAAGTTAGCAAATAGGATCTCAGCAGATGGTTTATACCTACCGAGCTACAATCAAATAGAAAAATATCACCATTCTAAAATTCAAAAAATTGGATCAGCTCATAATGAACGAGAAATCAAAAATAAAATTCAACAGGGATGCGAAGAAATTTTTATATCTCCAGTTTTTAACACTACTTCTGGTGGATTAAAAAATGGCAAAGGTATTATGTTTTACAAGAGATTTGTAAATCTGTTCAAATCTAAGACAAAGATTAATGCATTAGGTGGTATTAGTTCTGAAAATGTTAAGTCTATTTTAAATTCTAAAGGTTCTGGTTTTGCATCTCTGGGAATGATTGAAAAAAAAATGAGCCAAAAAATAATTTCACAATTAAAATTAATTGCGACAAGTCAGTAAATAAGTAAATTCTGTTCATGCATATAGAAAAATTTAATCCAAGCGTTGTCGATGGCAAATGGCAAAAATTCTGGGATGAAAATAAGATTTTTGAAGCATCACAAGATAGACAAAAGCCTAAGTACTATTGTTTAGAGATGTTTCCATACCCTTCAGGGAAGATACACATGGGTCATGTCAGAAATTATACGTTAGGTGATGTCATAGCAAATTATAAAAGATTAAAAGGCTTTAATGTTTTGCATCCAATGGGCTGGGACTCTTTTGGTATGCCTGCTGAAAATGCAGCAATGCAAAAAAAGCTTCATCCTAAAAATTGGACAAGTAATAATATTAACACCATGAAAGCCCAACTTAAACTGTTGGGATTTTCTATTGATTGGAGCAGAGAACTTTCAACATGCAATGATGATTACTATAAACATCAACAAAAATTTTTCCTAGATTTGTATAAAAAAGGTTTGGTTTACAAAAAGGAAAGTTTAGTAAATTGGGATCCAATCGATAATACAGTATTAGCAAATGAGCAGGTCATAGATGGTAAGGGATGGAGATCTGGGGCACAAGTTATTCAAAAAAAACTATCACAATGGTTTTTTAAAATAACAACTTTTGCTGACGATCTTGATCAATCTTTAAATTCACTTAATGAATGGCCAGAAAAAGTAAAGGTCATGCAAAAGAATTGGATTGGTAAATCAGTTGGTTGTGAACTTAATTTTAATATCAAAGATAATAGTGAAAAAATAAAAGTATTTACCACACGTCCAGATACAATATTTGGGGCATCATTTGTTGCTTTGGCTGTTGATCATCCATTGTCAAAAAAATACGAGGGTGAGAAAGAATTTCAAAAATTTAAAACTATTTGTTACGAAACTGGGAATACTGATGAAGCAATTGCAAAGACAGAAAAGCTAGGTTTTAAAAGCAATTATCAAGTTGAACATCCATTTATTAAAGGGAAACTTCTGCCAGTTTATTTCGCAAATTTTGTTCTTATGGACTATGGTACGGGTGCAATATTTGGTTGTCCTGCACACGACCAAAGAGACCTAGACTTTGCAAATAAATATAATCTTGAAGTAACACCGGTCATTTTACCGAATAATGAAGATGAAAATTCATTTAAAGTTGAAGATGAAGCTTATGTGGGTGATGGAAAAATATTTAACTCAGAATTCTTAAATGGCCTGACGATTGATCAAGGTAAAATCCAGATAATCAAAGAGATAGAAAATAAAAAAATTGGTATCGGCAAAACTACATTTAGATTGAGAGACTGGGGTATTTCAAGGCAAAGATATTGGGGATGTCCAATTCCTATAATGTATACCAAAGATGGTAAAGCTATTCCTGCAAGTGAAGAAAGTTTACCTATCAAATTACCTGATGATATAAGTTTTGATAAACCAGGCAATCCTCTAGATCAACATCCCAGCTGGAAAAATGCAAAATGTCCAGAGACAGGCGAAGAGACAATCAGGGAAACAGACACCTTGGATACCTTTGTTGATTCCTCTTGGTATTTTTTAAGATTTTGTTCAAGCAATAATAGTGAAATGGGATTCTCTGAAGAAGATGCAAGGTATTGGATGCCAGTTGATCAATACATTGGTGGTGTAGAGCATGCAATTTTACATCTCCTTTATTCAAGATTTTTCTCCAGAGCGATCACAAAAGATACAAACTTTGAAATTAAAGAGCCGTTCAAAGGTCTATTTACACAAGGTATGGTTTGCCACAAAACTTACAAGAATAGTAAAGGTGAGTGGCTGTTTCCGGAAGATGTTAAGGAATTTGAAGGTGAATTTTTTGAAAAAGATACTAATGAAAAAGTAAATATTGGACCATCTGAGTCCATGTCTAAATCCAAAAAAAATGTAATAGACCCTCAGTCAGTTATCAATCTTTATGGTGCGGACGCGGTAAGATGGTTTGTTTTATCAGATAGTCCACCCGAAAGAGATATACAATGGAGTGATGAAGGGATCACAGGCTCATATAAATTTATACAAAAAATTTGGACAATTTCCGAAATGATTCTGTCAATTGATGAAAGTTTAAAGCTAAATGAAGATGATATAAAAAACTGTGAAAAAATTACTCATAAGTTAATTAAAGAAATTACATATAACATTGATAACTTCCATTTTAATGTAGCTGTGGCAAAGTTTTATGAATTCACAAATTACTTATCTAAAATGCTTCATGAGCAACGTGTAGAAAAAAAACAAATGCAAAAAATGTTTAAAGATTTATTAGTTTTAATTTATCCTTTCGTTCCACATATTGCTTCAGAATGCTGGGAAAAAAATTTTAAAAATCAAAATATTCACACATCCAGATGGCCTGTTTTCAATGCTGATTTAATACAAGAAGATAAGATCAATATTGTAATTCAAGTTAATGGAAAAAAGAGAGCTTTGTTGGAAACTTCACCGGACCAAGATCAAGAGAAAATATTCAATCTTAGCCTAGAAATTGAGAGTATAAAAAAATTAGTTAATGACAAAAGCATATTGAAGAGGATATATGTTAAGAATAAGTTAGTTAATATTGTAATTAAATGAAAAAACTTAAGTCAATTATTGTTGTTTTAGCTTTTATTTCAGTAACAGCTTGTGGTTTTACACCCATGCTTAAAGATGCTGATTTTAGTGATATTAAAATCAAAAATATTTCTTACACTGGGGCGAGTGGCCTTACATATTTTCTAAAAAATAATATTAATATAGATGGAAATAAAGCATTTAATGATGGTTATAATGTTAAAATATCTATCAACGAATCTATTGTTTCTCAAACAAAGAGTACTGCAGGCTTAACGACTGAAGAAAAAATTACTGTAACCATAAAATTTAATATTTTAGACAAAAACAATAAGAAAATTGGTCAAGATAGTGTTTCTGGTTCAAGAATTGTAAGTGTTACAAATAATGTTTCAACAGATGAAGAAACAAAAAGAATAGAAAAAGAAAACATTATCACAAATCTTATACAAAAATTAACTTTCTCTATCAGAGCCAAAATTCTTTCTAACCAGCAATGATAGTTAAAAGTTTTTCTATAGATTATGAAAAACTATTCTCACAATACAAAATAAATTTAATTTATGGAGAAAACTATCATTTAAAAAATGAAATATTACAAAAATTATCAGAAATTTTTAAAAAAAATAATTTTAAAATTAAGCTTATAAAAGAGGATGAGATAACTAAAAATTTAGAAATTTTAGATGAATATTTAAATCAAGATAATTTATTTGGTGACAAAGAAATTTTAATAATTCAGGAAGCTACGGATAAAATACTAAATTATATCGAAATAGAAGAAATTGACAAAAAACTAATATTAATTTCAAGTAACTTACAAAAAAGAAGTGACTTAAGGGCAAGAACTGAAAAAAGTAAAATTATGTCTTGCATTCCATGCTATGAGGATGATGAAAAAATATTACAATCTTTACTGAGAAATGGATTAACTAAAATTGGAGTTAAAGTTCCTTATGAAGCAATCGATCAATTATTTAGTGTAAATAAACTTAATAGAAACGATATAAATGGTGGATTAGAAAAATTGTCGTTAATTACAAAAAGTAAAAAAATTAACTCAGATATTTTATCGTCATTATTTAATACCACGTCATCATTTGATGCATTTGAAATATCCAATGTATTACTTAAAGGAAATAAAAAGGAACTTAATAAAATACTTAGTAGTTTTTATCATTTCTCAATCAATTTTAATGAAATCCTTGGACCCTTAAAATATAAAATTAACAAGCTCATAGATATTTATGAATCTAATGAAAATGAAAAAAGCATATCAGCTTTAGTTGAAAACTTTAAACCTCCAGTATTTTGGAAAGAAAAAAATACCATTCAAACGCAAATGCAATTATGGAGTAAAGAAGAATTAGAGCTTTTATTAGAAAAAATTAATGAAATTGAAATATTGTGTAAGTTAAATTTTGAAATTGCTGAAACAATTTTTAATAAATTTTTAATTGATATCGTATCTAAACGAGTGCTAACTAGTACTTACTTTTAATACTTTTAATCAACTGGTTGAGTTGATCAAGATTCTTATAATCAAATGAAATTGTGCCCTTATTGTTCTTTTTATTTGATATAACAACTTTCATACCAATTACACTTTCTAAAGACCTCTCAAGATCTTTTATATTAGGATCTACTAAATTAGGTTTATTTCTTTTTATTTTAACAACATTTTTTTTGGTTAATAATTCTGCTTGCCTGACAGATAAGTTATTATTTATAATTTCTTTTGCTAATTCAATATTATTTGGAATATCTATCAATGCTCTTGCGTGTCCTGGGGTTAGGGATCCGCTATTAATCATTTCTTGGATCTGTGTAGGAAGTTTTTTAAGTCTTAGTGTATTAGCTATATAAACTCTACTTTTACCAATCATGTCTGCAATTTTATCTTGTGTGTATTGAAATTTGTCTACCAATGTTTGGTAACCATCTGCTTCTTCCAAAGCATTGAGTCCCTCTCTTTGAACGTTCTCTAAAATGGCGAATTCAGCGGCTAATCCGTCATCTGCATCAAGTAAAACAGTTGGTACTTCATGAATTTTAGCTAACTGAGCTGCTCTCCATCGTCTTTCACCAGCTATTATTTCAAATTTTTCGCCAACAGATTTACGAATTGCTATCGGTTGAACAATACCCCTAGTTTTAATTGATTGAGCCAATTCATCTAATTGTTTTTTTTCAAATTTTTTTCTAGGTTGAAATTTGTTTGGAGTTAATAAATGAATTGCCGTTTTATCAGTTTTTAATTTTGATATTTCAACTACACTTTCATTACCCCTTTTGTTGTCACCAAGAAGCGCTGACAATCCTTTTCCTAATCCTTTTGTTTTGATCATGCGGCATACCCTTTATTATTGTTTTGATCTAAAATTTCTTCACAAAGATTATAGTATGCCTTAGCACCAGCACTACTTTTGTCATATAGCATTACCGGCACACCGTGTGATGGCGCCTCTGAAATTCTAACGTTTCTAGGTATGACCGTTTTGTAAACCTTGTCACCAAAATATTTTCTCGCCTCATTTTCAACTTGACCAGAAAGTCTATTTCTTTTGTCATACATTGTTAGAATGACACCTTGTATTATTAAATTTTTATTCAAATTTTCTTTTACTCGGTCAATGGTTTTAATTAGTTGGGAAACTCCTTCTAAAGCAAAAAATTCAGTCTGCAGAGGTATAATCACATTATCAGAGGCTACCAATGCCATAATTGTCAACAAACTCAATGAGGGCGGGCAGTCAATAAGTATATGATTATATTGACTTTTCTTCTTTATTTCACTTAATACTTCTTTTAAATAAAAGGCTCTTTTATTATCATCTGCCACCTCTGTTTCAAAGCCAGATAATTCTACATTGGCGCAAATAATGTCTAAATTTTCAGTTTGAGTCTTTGTTATAAATTTTTTTGGGTCTTCGTTTTTATCTACTAAAAATTCATAAATTGTTTTTTGTCTTTTTTCTCTTTCAATGCCAAGTCCAGTGGAGGCATTTCCTTGGGGATCTAAATCGATCACTAAAATTTTTTTTCCCGCTGAAGCGAAAGCATAACCGAGGTTAACTGTTGATGTAGTCTTGCCTACTCCACCTTTTTGATTAATGATTGAAATTATTTTGGTCATTTTCTTTTCACACTTTTTATTACAAAAACTTTCGAGCCTGTATTTGTTATACTATCGTATGACTCACAATTTATTTCAAAATATTTTTTTGCCTCAATAAATTCGTTCATGTACTTTTCACCTTTCATCAAGATAATTTTTTTAAATTCAAAATTGTTATCTGTCACAATCGTCAAAAAATCTTTCATCGGCTTAAAAGCTCTACACATAATAACTGAAAAGTTTTTTTCATTTAATTCTTTGATATCAGAATTATGTATTTTGATCTTTAGATCAAGTAAACTATTTACTGATTGTAAAAACTTACACTTTTTTGGGCTTTTTTCGACTAGGTGTGTCGAAAACTCTAAGTTATTGTCCTTCTTAATAAGCTCCAATATAACGCCAGGCAAACCTGCTCCAGATCCTATATCTAATAAAGATTTGTCACTTTTTTCTAAATATTTAACTAGCTGAGCACAATCTACATAATGCCTGTCTACAGCAATATGTTCACTTGATTTTGATATCAGAGACATTTTACTATTCTCCTGCAACAGATGCTCATGGTATGTGTTGATTTTTTCCAATGTTTCACGTGAAACACTATCTTCAAAATATTTAGAACGAATCATTTAAGCAGTATGCTTAAAATTATATCTCTTGGAATAAGTTAATAAAAGGTTAATTGCAGCAGGTGTGATACCTTCGATTCTAGAAGCCTGGCCAAAGGTTTTTGGCCTTATTAATTCTAATTTGTGTCTAATCTCATTAGATAAGCCACTTATTTCCGAATAATCTAAATTCTCTGGTATTTTCATATTTTCGTCTTTTTTAAATAACTCAATATCATCTGCTTGCTTAGCATAATATCCTGCGTAGTGATTATCAATCTCTATTTGCTGAATAACTTCATTATCATAATGATCTAAATCAAAAATACTTTTAAGATTGTTAAAATTAACACCTTTGTATTTTAGAAGCTCCAGTCCATTTCTTTTAACACCATCTTTTGATATTTTAATTCCATGTTTTGCAGCCTCATTTGGACTTAAAGAGCTGGAAGATAATTGAACTTTCAATTTGTTAATCTTATCAACTTTTTCATCAAATAACTTTACCCTACACTCACTTAATATTTCTAAATCTTTCGCATAAGATGATAGGCGTAAATCAGCATTGTCTGCTCTTAGTGTTAAACGATACTCAGCTCGCGATGTAAACATCCGATATGGCTCAGCCACTCCTTTGGTAATCAGATCATCAATCATTACACCAATGTAAGCTTGTGATCTGTCTAATGTAAAAGAAGGTTTACCCTGGCTATGTAGAGCAGCATTAATACCGGCAATTAATCCCTGGGCTGCAGCTTCTTCGTATCCAGTTGTTCCATTTATTTGACCTGCCAAAAACAATGATTTAATTTTTTTTAATTCAAGAGTCGCATTTAACTCTCTAGGATCGACATAATCGTACTCTATTGCATAACCTGGTCTAATCATCTTAACATCAGATAAGCCATTGATTTTGAACAATAATTCTTCTTGCGCGTCTGCTGGAAGTGACGTTGAAATACCATTTGGATAGATCGTATGATCATCTAAGCCTTCAGGCTCAAGGAAAATTTGGTGTCTAGATTTGTCTTTAAATTTTACAATTTTATCCTCGATAGATGGGCAATATCTTGGTCCAACACTTTTAATATTACCACTATACATAGCGGAGCGTTTTAAATTCTTTTCAATGATATTGTGAACATCGGCATTTGTGTATGTCATGTAACAAGACACCTGTTCAGCATTTAATTTTTTTGTATCAACTGAAAAAAAATATGGATTATCATCAGCTTTTTGTTCTTCTAAAATTTTGAAGTTAATAGTACGTCCATCTAACCTTGGCGGTGTTCCTGTTTTAAGTCTTGATAAATTTAAATTAAATTTTTTAAGCTGTTCACTCAATCCTGTCGTAGGATCTTCACCATGACGCCCTCCCGGCCTCATCTCATCACCAATATGAATAACACCGTTTAAAAAAGTTCCTGTTGTCAAAACTATTTTTTTTGCACGAAGCTCTTTACCAGAATTTAAAATCACACCAATGATCTCATGCTTTTTAAAAATAAACTTAATTACAGGATCATAATAAATACTTAAATTACAATGACTTATTAAAGAATCCTTCATATATTTTTTATATAATTTTCTATCAGACTGAGTACGTGGCCCTCTAACTGCTGGACCCCTGCTTCTATTTAATAACCTGAACTGAATACCAGATAAATCGGCGACCTTAGGCATTACACCATCAAACGCATCTATCTCTCTAACAAGATGACCTTTGCCTAATCCTCCAATAGCTGGGTTACAAGACATCTCACCGATTGAATTTTCGTTGGTAGTTACTAAAGCAGTATTTGCTTTCATACGAGAAGACGCTGCAGCTGCCTCACAACCAGCATGGCCTGCTCCTATAACAACCACATCAAAGTTTTCCATTTCTGGAATTTATTACTGACAAGAATAAATACAAGAAAGAAAAGTTACTTACCGATACAAAAATCTTGGAAAATTTTCCCTAGAATTTCCTCAACACCAATAAACCCGACAATATGAGAAAGTTGGTTTGAAGATAGTCTCAACTCTTCAGCTGCCTTTTCGACTTCATCTGATTTGCAAATATTTAGATAATCTTTTAAACGTGCCGAGCACTTCATCATTAAAGACCTATGCCTAGCTCTAGATATCAAAGTTGACGACTGAGCTGAGCTTATGTTTGAAATAGTTGTCTGTAATAAAGAAGATAATTTAGAAATACCCAAATTTTTCTTAACTGATATTTCTATTATACCCTTGTAATCACAACCTTCTAAATCTTTAATTATCCTTTTCTTATTAAAACTTTTTTTATCACTTTTATTTAAAATGATTAGAGTTTTTCTGGAGATCAGTTGTTTAACTTCTGTGGGAACACACTTTTCGCTACCATCTAAAATTAAAATATCTAAATTTGAGTTTTTGCTGGCTCTTAAAGCAAATTTAATACCTACTTTTTCTACCTTATTTCTAGTTTTTCGAATACCGGCTGTATCCACTAATATTACCGGGTAATTATTTATTTGAAACTTAGCCTCAATAAGATCTCTGGTAGTCCCCTTTTGGCTTGAAACAATTGCTGCCTCCCTCTTTAAAAGCATATTCAAAAAGGATGATTTTCCAGCGTTAGGTGGTCCCAAAATAGTAATTTTATATCCATCTCTAACTATCTCACCCATGGAGTCATCGAGCATTTCATCAATTTCTTTTTTAATTTTTCTTATTTTATTTTCATTTTCTTCTAGAATATTTTTTGGCAAATCCTCTTCGGAAAAATCTATTGAAGCTTCGGTTTTACTTAAAACGTCCAAAATAACTTCTCTCCAATTTAAAAATTTAGGATAACTCTGCTTTAATCTTAAAGCTTGCACCCTTTGAGCTTCTGTTTCTGCTGCTAGTAAATCTGCAATAGACTCGGCTTCATAAAGATTTATTTTATTATTTCTGTATGCAGTTTTAGTAAATTCACCAGCTTGGGCAATTCGACAATCTTTTCTACCATCTAACTCATCTAATAATTTTTTGATAACAGCTTTGCTTCCATGAATATGTAACTCAACTAAATGTTGACCAGTATAACTTTTGTTTTCTGGGTACCAAATTACAATTGCCTCATCTATTAGATCCCCTGCTCGATCTTGCAGCTTACATAGCAATGCGGTTCTACTTTCTTTAATTTCACTGTTTGTTAACTGATTGGCAACTTGCAGAGCAGTTTCACCTGAAATTCTTATAATTGCAATACCAGATACACCTGGTGGAGTTGATAGAGCATAGAAATTCATGTTAAAAATATAACAGATATGAAGTTAAAAGGAACACCACTGCAAGTTAAGGTTTGGAATTATTTAAAAAAAATTCCCAAAGGTAAGACAAAAACTTACAAGGAAGTAGCTAAGGCTATTGGTAAACCGAAAGCACACCGCGCAGTCGCAACAGCTATTGGCAAAAACCCTTATCCAATAAAAATTCCATGTCACAGAGTGATAAGATCTGATGGAAAACTTGGTGGTTACTCTGGTCCTGGTGGTATTAAGACTAAGAAAAAATTATTAGAGTCAGAACGATAAACCCTGATCTGCAATTTTAATAATCTGATCTTTAATATTTGGAAATTTATTTAAACTCCTAAAAGCATATTTTCTTGAATTTGAAAATTGCGGGTTATCAAATTTTATAATTTTTCTTATCAAGTCAATTGATGAAGCAAATATGAAATTTTGAACTTTAGTTTTTTTTTCAAATTCTTCTAAAATAGAAAAATCACCAAGATCATAACCATAATTTCTTTTCTTTGCATAAATGTCATGCAGTATTTTAATATCTCTGACTGTCATATTCCATCCTTGTCCTGCTATGGGATGAATACGATGAGCTAAATCTCCAAGAACAATTTTTTTGGGTTGAATGCCACATCCAATAAAATTAAATTTTAAAGCATGACTCTCAACTTCAGAAACACATTTAACATTTTCATAAATATTAAAATTATTATTAAAGAATTCCTCAATCTTTTTTTTGGACTTAAGTAATTTATCTAAAGAAGATTTATTAGATAGCGACCATACAATAGAGGTTTGGGTATCTGAAATTGGTAAAAAGGCTAGGGGACCTTCTTTTAAAAAAAACTGTCTAGATGAATTGTTAATTAACTTTTGATGTTTAATTAAAAATGTAAAAGCTGTTTCATTGTAATCCCAGCTTAAGTTTTTTACTTTATTGTTATTTTCTATTGTATTTATTTCAAATGCATAATTTTGGCTTGAAGAATATTTTATTTTTATTTTTAAATTTTGAAATTCAGTATTTATCGCATCCATAAGCTTATCTTTGAGAACAATATAACTTAGAGGTTTTTTGTTTTTTCTATTATAAAAAATACTGTCGGCTTCAGATGTTGTTAAACT
>CBFHHD010000005.1:0-3385 GCA_965655605.1 Candidatus Pelagibacteraceae bacterium
ATAGAAATCCAGCTAATGGCTGACCTATGAATCTAGCTGCGGCTTGAGCAGAGTATCCTGCGCCAAGAACGAGCCCTCGATTCACCTCAGATTTTTTTGATAAAATACTGTTTATGCATGGATTAGAAATACCAATTCCGTAACTTAGTAAAATAATTGCAAAGGGTATTAAATATAAATTTTCAGTAGGAATTAAAGCGAAACCAATTATTAAACATATAAAGCCACTTTTAATTAAATCTATTTCTTTAAACTTTTTAATCAAAATTCTTAGCAAACCACCTTGAACGATAATTTGACAAACTCCTGCTAGCAACATGATGAAACCAACTTCTTTAGGTCCCCAACGAAAAGTGTCTTTAGTCCATACCGCTATAGTACCTTCCATTCCTGAAAAGGCTATGTAAACAAAAAATATAAGTAAATAAAAAGGTAATAGTGATTTATTTTTAATGATTATTATTTGGTCCATTAAACTTCTATTATTACCAAGATTTGTCTTACCAGTTTTCTTTTGTAATGTTTCTTTCAAGAAAAAAATAACAAATATTAAATTAAATAAATTTATTAAAGATGCTACCCAAGCAACATTGCTTAAACTCTCTTGAGTATAGTTTGAACCTGCAATTAGCCCTCCCACTAGTGGACCAAAAGTAAAACCAAGACCAAAAGCAACACCAAAAAGACCCATGCCCTTAGCTCGATTTTTATCATCCGTAATATCAGATATATAAGCTGTGCCTACCGAGATATTTGTTTTAAATAATCCAGCTATTATTCTAGCTATAAATATTATTGTCAAACTAGTGCCCATTGCCAATAAAATATTAGCAATTAATTCTGCTACACAATTTAAAATTAGCAAAGGCTTTCTACCAATTTTATCTGATAGGTTTCCCCAATAAGGAGAAACAAAGAACTGAAAGAATGAAAACGAACCAAATGCAATGGTAATCAGCAAAATAGATCCTCCTAAATTATTTATTATAAAGGGAAGGGTGGCAACTAGTACGCCACTAAATGCTACAACATCTAAAAATAAGAAAAATATAAACTTTAACATTTTGACTAAAAAAGAACTTCGATAATTTCATCATGCTTTGATGAATTAGAAATAAAAGTTTCATGCTGACCTTTAAATTCTTTTCCTTGGTAGTTGGTAATTGTTCCCCCGGCTTCTAAAAGAATAACTATACCAGCAGCATAATCCCAGTAATTTAAATGATCGTACCATGCAAAATCAGCACGACCAGACGCCACGTAGGCAAAGTCTAATGCTGCGCTTCCAAAATTTCTTAATTTATGTATTTTTTTTGAACCTTTGTTTAGTTGCTCAAATATTTTATTATCTTTACTTATGAGTGGTGGACAACCATAAAGCCCAATCATTTCATCAAAATATTTTCTTTTAGATACTCGAATTCTTCTATTATTTACATATGCTCCTCTTCCTTTTTCAGCATAGAAGGTTTCATTTTTTATGGGATCACAAATTATACCCGCAATGATTTTGCCATTTTTTTCAAGACCAATTGAAATAGCAAAATGAGGGATACCATGCATAAAATTTGAAGTCCCGTCAATCGGATCAATAACCCAATTAAATTCAGAGTCAGTTTTTTTTTCACCAGTTTCTTCTGCAATAAAACCATAATTGGGTCTGGCTTTTTCTAGATCTTCAATAATAATTTTTTCTACTTTTTTATCAGTTTTTGTAACAAAATCTCCTGGACCCTTTTTTGAAACTTGAAGTTTTTCTATTTCACCAAAGTCTCTTATAATAACTTTGCTTACTTTTTCACAAATCTTATTTAGAACACTGATCTCAGGAGAAAGAATAGGCATTAAGTAGCTTTTTTAATGTACTCTCTTGTGTGACAATCTATAGACACCTTATCACCCTGATTAATAAATGGCGGCACCATAATTTTTACATTATTTTGAATTTTGGCTGGTTTATATGAGCTTGATACTGTCTGTCCTTTTACTACGGCTTCTGTTTCTAGAATTTCATAATCAGCACTTTTTGGCAAAGTAACTATCAGGGGTTTATCTTCATAAAATTCGATTTTTACGTCCATATTTTCCTTTAAGATATTTTCATCATCACCAATTATTTCTTTTGAGACTGAGATTTGCTCAAAATCTTTAGTGTCCATAAAGAATAAGTTTTGATTATCGCTGTAGAGGAATTGAAAACCCCTCTCATCTAAAGAGGCTTTTTCTATAGTCTCACTAGATCGAAATCTCTCATTTAACTTGGTGCCCTTTATGATGCTTTTAAGCTCAACTTGATTAAACGCACCACCTTTACCAGGTTTGACAGCTTGGCTTTTTAAACATTTCCAAAGATCATTTTTATATTCGATAATTGTACCTGGCTTTATTTCGCTAGCTTGAATTTTCATAACGGTGTTATTACATTTTTTTAAAAATTATTTAATACTTATTTAAATAATTTAATTGCTTGAAGAGGGCTAAGTTGATTATTTTTCCATATAAAGCCAGAAACTGCCAAATAGTTAGCGCCACCTTTAAGTAGAGTTTTATAATTATCAGCATTAATTCCACCAATAGCTACTATTTTAATTTTTAATTTTTTAGCATTTTTTAAAGTTGATAAGCTTGCTTTATATTTAACTTTCTTAGTCTGAGTTTTGCTAAATGCACCTAGAGCAATATATTTTGCCCCTATTTTTTTTGCTTTATAAGCAAGTGTAAGTGAGTTGTGGCAAGTTATGCCAAAGTATTTTGTTGTATTTTTTAAGATTGTTAAATTTTTTTCTTTTAAAAGATCATTTTGACCCAGATGAAAGCCTAAATTTTTAAACTTTAATGACAAAAAAGCTTTGTCATTTATGATTAGTTTTACATTATATTTTTCAGTTATTTTAATTATTTTTTTTAAATGTTTCTCCAAAATAGTATTAGAATATCGTTTGCATCTAATCTGTAGGAATTTTATTTTTTTAGTTGATAACAGTTTAGGAAGATAAAAAAAAAACTTTTTATCTAAAATTGACGGAGATATTAAATAAATTTTATTCAATATTATTTTGATTTTTCAAGATCGGCACTCCATTTACCCTTGGCTGCCAAGCTATTCATTTCTAATCTTTCATCGAAAACATTTTGCACGTTATCAATATTGTTTACATCTTTAGCCCAAGTTTTAAGAGCACTTTGTTGTAAAGCTCTTCCGTATGAATAGGTAAATTTAAAGTTTGTGTCATTTAACTTATTAATTTCATTTAAATTTTCTGTTGCTTGAAACTCAGTTTGCCCTCCCGATAAAAAGGCAACACCAGGAACTTTTTCTGGCAAGTTGTTTTTGATACATTTTAAAGTTAATTCAGCTATTTTTATTTTGTCACTTTTAATACCA
>CBFHHD010000005.1:3483-28826 GCA_965655605.1 Candidatus Pelagibacteraceae bacterium
TTCCAAAACTTTTGAAGTAACATCGTAACATTTTTGTATGTCATGTTTTCCCTCCATTAAGACTTCTGGCTCAACTATTGGAGCCATATTAGCTTCTTGTACTAAAGCTGCGTATCTTGCTAAAGCATGAGCGTTCGCTAATATTGAATTTTTAGTTGGGTAATTATCATCAATATTATAAACGCCCCTCCATTTTGCAAATCTTGCTCCTAATTTGTAATATTCTGATAATCTTTCCCTTAAACCATCAAGTCCTTCTGTTACAGTTTCGCTGCTACCAACTAACTTTTTTGCACCCTTATCTACCTTGATGCCCGGCAAAACATCTACACTTTTTAAAAGTTGAGGTATTGAATTACCATCTTTTTCTTGTCTAATAGTTTCATCAAACAAAATTACGCCACTAATATAATTTTTAAAATTTTTTGATGTAAACAATGCGTGTCTAAATGCTAATCTGTTATCATCATTTGATTCAATATTTACACTTTCGAGCCTTTTTGTCATTGTCCCGGTGCTTTCGTCAGCTGCAAGAATTCCTTTTCCATTTGCTACCATCTTCATTGCAATTTCTTTAATATTCATAATTATAAGATTTATTAATTGTTGGTTTGTTTTTCAAGAACTTTCAATCCGGGAAGGTCTTTACCCTCAAGCCACTCTAAAAATGCTCCACCCGCAGTAGAGATATAGGTAAAACCATCCTGTTGATTAGATTTTTTTATAGCAGCATATGTGTCTCCACCGCCTGCAATAGAAATTAAATTATTTGATTTTGTATAACTTGTAATTGATCGAGAAATATCATTCGTACCATTAGCAAAGTCATCATATTCAAATAAACCAAAAGGGCCATTCCATAGAACTGTTTTGGATAATTTCAGAATTTCATCTATTTTTGAGGTGCTTTCAATGCCAATATCAAGAACGATGTCATCATCCATTATTTCTGAAATTTTTTTATTTTTTCCTGGTTGATCAAACTTTTTAGAACACACGACATCACTAGGAATTATCAAGGCACAACTATGTTTTTTAGCTTCAGAGTAAATGTTGTTAATTATGTTATCTATATCCTTTTCAATTAACGATTTTCCAACTTTAAAACCATCAAATTTAAAAAAATTGTTTGCCATTGCACCACCAATGACCATGAAGTCCATTTTTGGCATTAAGTTTAATATTAATTCAATTTTAGTAGAAATTTTTGAACCCCCAATGAGGCATGCCACTGGTTTTTTTGAATCTAAAAAAACCTTTTCCAATGCGTTAACTTCACGAAGAATTGTATCACCCGCATACGATACAATATAGCTAGTAATAGAATCTATTGATGCATGTGATCTATGTGAGCATGAAAAAGACTCATTAATATAAACATCTGCAAACGAGGCTAGCAGTTTCCCGAAACTATTTGAGTTTTGCTCTTCTTCAGAATTGAATCTTAAATTTTCCAACATTATTAATTTCTCATCACAATCTTTAATCTTTTGATTAGTGTTTTCATTAATTTCTAGAAAATTAATCTTTTGATTAAAAATTTTTTCAGATAAATTTTTAACTGGCAACAAAGAAAGGCCTTCTTTGCCTTTTTTTTGAGGTCTTCCTAAATGAGATGCTAAAACTATTTTACAATTATAATTACTTATTCTTGTAATTATGTCTTTCAACTTTTCAATTTTTGTGGGATCTGAAACCCTTCCTCCAGAAATAGGTACGTTAAAATCTACTCTTAAAAAAACTGTTTTATTTTGTAATTCTGAATAATCTTTAATAGATCTTAGCTGATTCATTAAATCTTATTTTTTATAGATAGTGCCACATCGATCATTCTATTTGAGAATGCCCACTCGTTATCATACCATGCAAAAACAGTACCTAAATTTTCATGCATCACTTTCGTTAGTTGAATATCAACAATCGATGATCTTGTGTCGTGATTATAATCAGAGGAAACAAGTGGTTGTGTTTCTGTCCCTAAAACATTTTTTAGATATGTTTTGCTCGCTTTATTGAAAGCGCTATTTATTAAATTATTATTTATTTTCTTCTTTGAATTAAATGTAAGTTGCACTAGGGATACGTTGGGAGTTGGGACTCGAACCGAAATTCCGTCAATTTTACCATCTAATTCTGGGATAATAAGTTTTAAAGATTTAGCAGCTCCAGTACTTGTTGGAACCATAGTGTTAGGGGCGCTCCTTGCCCTTCTTAAATCTTTGTGAGAGTTGTCCAATAATCTCTGATCCGAGGTGTATGAGTGAATTGTTGTCATATAACCTTTTTCAATTTTGAAATTTTTATTAATTACATAAGCTAATGGTGCCAGACAATTTGTTGTACATGATGCTACAGAGATCACCTCATTTTTTTTAATTATTGATTTATGATTTACCCCATACACAACAGTTTGGTCTGCATCCCTGCAAGGTGCTGAAACTATAACTTTTTTTGCACCAGCCTCGATATGTTTATGCGAGGCATCTTTTGTATTAAATTTTCCCGTACATTCAAATACGATATCAATCTTTTCTTCATCCCAAGGGCAATTGACTGGATCATTTTCGTGGTAACATTGAATGGTGTCCTTTCCTATTTTGAGCTCATCTTTTGTTGACTTCACTCTCCATTTGAACTTCCCATGGATAGAATCTTGGGATAGCAAAAAGGCACTAACTTCAGGTTTTGCTCTATTGTTGATTGCTACAACTTTGATACCTTTGTAATTATTTTCGTAAATGGCTCTCAAAACCATTCTTCCAATTCTTCCAAAACCATTTATTGCAACTCTGATCATGATTATTTAACCAATTCTAATGCAGTTTTTACCACATCTTCATCTGTTAATCTAAAATGTTTATAAATATCTTTATAAGGTGCACTTTTGCCAAACCCTTCAATTCCCATCGCAATTCCTTTTTCTCCAACATATCTGTTCCATGAGCTGGGCTCTGAAGCCTCAATAGAAATTTTGCTAACTGTCTCATTTAAAATCTTAGATTTATATTCATCGCTTTGCTGATCAAAAATATCCATAGATGGAAATGATATTACTTTGGAGCCAATACCTTCGTTCAAAAGTTTTTTTGATGCTGAGATTGCAATTTCCACCTCCGAACCACTTGAAAGGATTGTAAGTTCAATGGTTTTTTTGCTTCTAAATATTTCATAAGCTCCAAAACTACAAAGATTTTGTTCTAGAAACTTGTCTCTGGGCTGAGAAAGATTTTGTCTTGTGAGAGATAATACAGAGGGCGTGCTCTTACTTTTAATTGCAATGTCCCAACACTCAATTGTTTCAGTCGTATCGCATGGTCTCATAACATTTAAGTTTGGAATAGACCTTAAACTTGATAGATGTTCAATCGGTTGGTGTGTAGGACCATCTTCACCGAGTCCAATTGAATCGTGCGTCATAACATAGATCACTCTTTGCTTCATGAGTGCGGAAAGTCTTATTGATGGTTTGCAATAATCAGAGAAAACTAAGAAAGTTCCTCCATAGGGAATTAAATTACTGTGCAAAGCAAGGCCATTCATGATTGCTGCCATTCCATGTTCACGTACGCCATAGTGAATATAATTTCCCTTAAATTTACCTGGTGAAATTACGTTTTGCGTTTCTGTTTTAGTGTTATTAGAACCTGTCAAATCTGCAGAACCTCCAATAAGCAATGGTAATTCTTTTGTGATTGCTTTCAAAATATTTTCTGAAGATTTTCTTGTTGCCGTAGCTTTTAATTCCTTAGCTACAATTTCTTTTTCTTTATTAAAGATTTTATCTAATTTTTTTTCAAAAGACTCTTCTTTGAATGAAACTTTTTGCCACTTTTTTTCTTTTTCAGAACCTTTGTTTCCAATTTCTCTCCATTCATTCAATATACTTTCTGGAACATCAAATTCCTTATGGGGCCACTTTAGTTTTTTTCTGATTAATTTTATTTCTTCTAAACCCATTGGACTGCCATGAGACGAAGATTTTCCTGCTTTATTTGGTGAACCAAAGCCTATTTTTGTTTTACACGATATAACCGTAGGTCTTTTAGCCTTTTGTGCTTTTTTTAGAGCTTTGAAAATCTCCTTTTCTTTGTGACCATTAATTTCAATGTAGTCCCAGTTATAACTTTCAAATCTTTTTTTGTACTTATCTGATACAGCTAAACTAGTCGGGCCATCGATTGAAATTGAGTTGTTATCAAATAGCATTACTAAATTTTTTAATTTCAAATGACCCGCTAAACTCATTGTTTCATGGCTTATTCCTTCCATTAAACATCCATCGCCAGCTAAAACGTAAGTTTTATGATTAATTATTTTTTTTCCAAATTTAGCCTTTAATATTTCCTCAGCAATTGCAAATCCAACAGCGTTTCCAATTCCTTGGCCAAGAGGCCCAGTTGTTGTTTCAATTCCGGAATTATTTTCATATTCAGGGTGACCAGCACATATAGAGTTGAGTTGTCTAAAGTCTTTAATATCTTTTAACGAAATACTTTTGTAACCAGTAAGATATAGTAACGAATAAAGTAGCATGGATCCGTGGCCTGCGGATAAAACAAATCTATCTCTATTTAACCAACTAGGGTTTTTTGGA
Source organism: Candidatus Pelagibacteraceae bacterium (assembly GCA_965655605.1). Classification (GTDB taxonomy): domain Bacteria; phylum Pseudomonadota; class Alphaproteobacteria; order Pelagibacterales; family Pelagibacteraceae; genus HIMB114. Next base: position 8,078 of record CBFHHD010000005.1, read on the forward strand.
TTAAAGTTTAGAAAGTTCTTAAAGAGCACAGTGCAAACATCAGCCATTCCCATGGGCATTCCAGGATGACCAGAGTTAGCTTTTTGAACTGCATCGATTGATAAAAAACGAATTGAATTTGCTAAGTTATTATGTGAATTACTTTTCATTAAATATTATTAAAAGACTTAATTTGTCGAAATTATTATTACTTTGTAGTATAATTTAAAACAGTAATATTCGTTTTCTATGGATAATTTAAAAGAAAAAGAACAAAAATTGTTAGAGTCTCTCGTAAGATTGGACACCATTACAGACTTGGTGGTTGGATCTAAGAAGAAAATAGTAGATTTGCAGGAGGTAAAAGCAAAGCTAGAAACTGAAAAAAACGATCTTACTGTGAAGTTATCCACACTTGAAAATGAAAACGAGGGTCTTAAAAATGAGCTGTCGGATTTAGAGAGTTTAATAAATAAAGAAGACGCATCTAGCGAGGAATTAAAATCTAAAATTACCAAAATGGAAGAAGAGAATGAAGTGCTTAAAAAATCAATCTCTACATTAGAAACAGATCTAGAAACTTCAAAATATAAAATTCAAGAAGCTGAACAAAATAAAGATGAAGTTTCAAAAAGATTAGATGAGCTTAATCAAGAAGCAAATGATTTGCTGGGGTCTGAAGAATGGTAAATGTAAATGTAAATTTTAACGGAAGAGATTATCTTCTAGCTTGTGAAGAGGGACAAGAAGAGGATTTGCAAAAACTTACAGACGAACTAAGCCAAAAATTTAACCAGCTAAAAAAAGATTTGGGTAATCTTGGAGAGGGCAAGCTTTTATTGATTACATCTATTCAAATTATAGATGAATTATATACCCTGAAGTCTTCTTTGAAAAAACTAAAGAGTCACTCTTCTCAAATTGAAAGTAAATTCAAAGAAATAAAAAGCTTATCAATTACTTACAAAGAAGATCGCGATAAAGAAGTTGAGGAATTAAAAAAGAAATTTGAAGAATTGAAAGTAACTATTGAAAAAAATCAAAGTGATTATTCGGAGATCTTAAATAAAGCAAGCGAGTCTATAAATAGTTTTATTACAAAAGCAGTCTAGTCTTAATGAAAAAAAAACTTAGAGAAAAGTTTTTAATATTAAGAAATAAAAAATATTTTGATTTAAATAATAAATGTCAAAAATTTATAATTGATCATATAAAAAAAATTTGCTCTTTACATAAAATTAAAAAAATTGGAATTTATTCACCAATTAATTTTGAACTCAATATAATACCTATTGCAAACCAATTAAAAAGTAATTTCAAAATATCTTTACCGGTGGTGGGAATTAAAAATAAAATGACTTTTAGACAATGGGATTTAGATGAACCATTATATATAAATCGTTTTGGGATATTGGAGCCTGATCAAAAAAACAAAGTAATAAAACCAACTTTAATTTTAACACCTTTACTTTCATTTGATAAAAATAAAAATCGTCTCGGTTATGGCCGTGGATTTTATGATCGTTTTTTAAGTTCAGTTTCAAATTCTAGTAAAGTAATATCAGCTGGTATTGCTTTTTCTTTCCAAGAAGAAAAAATAATACCTGTTGAGCGTCACGATAAAAAACTAGACTATATATTAACGGAAAAGTATTTAATAAATTAATGAATATTTTATTTTTAGGAGACATTGTTGGTAGAGCTGGGCGAAATTTAATTTATGAAAAATTAAATTCTATAATTGATGACCATCAAATAGGTTTTGTAATAGTTAATGGTGAAAATTCAGCTGGTGGATATGGTATTACAGAAGAAATTTGCAATAACTTATTTGAAGCTGGAGTCGATGTTATTACTTCTGGAAATCATATTTGGGATCAGAAAGAGACAATGAATCATATAATAAAAGAGAAACGTTTGTTAAGACCTATGAATTTTGTTGATGGCACTCCTGGACGGGGATTTGAAGTTTTTGAAAAAAAAGGCTTAAAATTTGGAGTGATAAATTTAATGGGCAATGTTTACATGAAAAAATGTGAAGATGCTTTTCCCTTCATTGAAAAAGAAATAAAAAAAATTAATTTAAAAAAAGAGGTTGATTTTTTGGCAGTTGACTTTCACGCCGAAATAACAAGTGAAAAACAAGCTATGGGATATTTTTTAGATGGCAAAGCTACTTTTGTAGTTGGAACTCACACTCATACCCCAACACTAGATTACAGAATTTTACCAAATGGAACCGCTTACCAAACTGATGCTGGTATGTGCGGTGATTATAATTCAGTAATAGGGATGAATAAAGAAAACGCAATTTTGAAATTTTTTAAAAAGAAATCTGATAGACTTGTTCCTGTTGTTAAAAATGCAACGATTTGCGGTATAATAGTTGATGGAGATGAAAAAACAGGCTTAGCGAAAAGTATAAAACCAATAATGCTAGGTGGAGATTTAAAATTTAATAATTAATTATGGCAGGTCATTCACACTGGGCGGGTATAAAGCATAAAAAAGGAAAAGCTGATAAACAGCGTTCAAAGTTATTTTCTAAACTTAGTAGAGAAATTACCGTAGCTGCAAAAATGGGTATGCCAGATCCAGCTATGAATTCTAGATTAAGATCCGCTGTTCAAGCAGCGAAGGAAGCAAATATGCCTAAAGATAATATTGATCGTGCAATAAAAAAATCTCAAGGTGGCGATGGTGTCAATTATGAATCCGCTGTTTACGAGGGTTTTGCACATGGAGGATCTGCAATTATAGTGGAGGCTTTAACAGACAACAAAAATAGAACAATTTCTAACATCAGATCAATCTTTGAAAAAAATGGGTGCGCATTGGGCAGTGAAGGGTCTGTTTCTTACCAATTTGATATATGTGGTTTAATTAAGATACAAAAAGAAAAGTGCTCTGAAGATGATATTTTTGAACTTTCTACCAATCTTGGAGCAAATGATTTTAAATTGGAAGGTGATTATTATGAAATATATTCTGAAAAAAATGAACTTCATAATATTCAAATTGAAATGGAAAAGAAATTTGAATTAAGTTTTTCAGGAGTTGTTTGGAAACCAAAAAATTCAATTAATGTTGATAAAGATAATTTTGAAAAAATAATCAGCTTTATTGACTCATTAGAAGATGATGATGATGTCCAAAAGGTGTATTCTAATTTCGAGGTAGATCAAAAGATTATACAGGAATTAATGAATTGATAGTTATTGGTATAGATCCCGGTGTTAGTGGAGCTTTAAGTTTTTTTTATGAGAAGAAACTTAAAGAGATTATTGAAATGCCTACGATGATTGAGGGGAAAAAAAATAAAAAACAAATTAATTCTGCCCAATTAGCTCTAGAAATTAAAAAGCAAATAGACACAAGTCCCAATGTTAATATTATTATAGAGCATGTGTCTGCAATGCCCGGTCAAGGTGTAACGAGCATGTTTAATTTCGGTCAGTCTTTTGGTGTTATCAAAGGTATTTGCTCTGCACTAACTTTACCAATGCATTTCATTAGACCTGTTAAATGGAAAAAGCATTTTAATTTAATAGGATCGGTTAAAGACGCAAGTAGAACAAAGGCAATAGAATTGTTTCCAAGTTTTTCAGATCAAATGTCTAAAAAAAAAGATGGAAATAAAGCGGATGCTATTTTAATTGCTAGATATTTTTTAGATCACTACAATAATGATGGATTTCATGGATAAAAATTTTATTTTCAAAACCAAAGCTTATTATGAAGATACTGACGCAGGTGGAATTGTTTATTATGCTAATTATCTGAAATTTTTTGAAAGAGCACGTACAGAATGGATTTATTCACTTGGTCTTAAGCACAATATTCTAAATGAAAAAAATATCTTTATTGTTGTCAAATCATGTCAAATTGATTTTGTAAAACCAGTTAAATTTGAAGAAGAAATAGATATTGTAACAAAGCTAACTAAATTATCATCCGTCAGAATCACAATGCTTCAATCGGCTCAGGTAAAAGGCGAAGATCGAGTTAAAGGTATAGTTGAACTTGCAATAATTGATGGATCAGGAAAACCCATCAAAATGCCTGAACATTGGCTGGACCTTTTCAAAAGTTGTATTTAAATACAAATTTCAATAGATCCCTGACATATTAATGACAATTTTCAAAACTAGGTATTAAAAATATGGAACCACAAGTAGGAGCCGCAGCATCCGCAATCGCTGCAGCAGATTTTTCTTTTTGGACGCTTTTCACAAAAGCTGATCTAATCGTTAAGTCTGTAATTATTATGTTAATTTTAGCGTCCGTTTATACATGGGCTTTAATATTTGAAAAATATAAAATTTTTAAAAAAATCAATAATAGTTCAGAAGATTTTGAGGAAGATTTTTTAAATTCAAATTCAGTTAAATCACTATATGACAATACAGATTCAAATTCAGTAGACCCTATGACTATTGTATTTAGGGCAGGGGCAAAATTTTTAATTGAAAACAAAAATCAAACAGCAAATATTTTATCTGAAAAAGTTAAAAGAGTAATGGATGTAGCGATTGATAAAGAAGTTGATAAATTTGAAAATAAATTAAACTTTCTAGCCACAGTTGGCTCTGTTGCACCTTTCATTGGATTATTTGGGACAGTTTGGGGAATCATGAATTCTTTTCAATCAATTGCAATATCTAGAAACACAAGTTTAGCAATTGTTGCACCTGGAATTGCCGAGGCGTTATTTGCAACAGCTTTAGGATTGCTTGCAGCAATACCAGCAGTGGTAGCTTATAATAAATTTTCAAACAGTTCGCGAAAGTACACTCAAAAACTTGAAAATTTTACTCAAACATTTTTATCTATAATGTAGCATGGGAGTAAATTTACAAAAAAAATCATACAGATCCAATTCTCCAATAAGTGAGATTAACGTAACTCCATTTGTTGATGTGATGTTAGTTTTGTTAATTGTATTTATGGTGACCGCTCCAATGTTAACAGTAGGTGTGCCAGTCAATTTGCCTGAAACAAATGCAGACTCTTTGCCCGATGATAACGAGCCACTTACAGTTTCTATCAATGCAAAAGGTGAAATTTTTGTACAAAATACTAGAGTTGGGTATGATGATCTTGTACCAAAGCTTCTTGCAATTTCAAAAAACAGAACTGACACGAGAATTTATGTTAGAGGTGATAAAAATTTAAATTATGGTCGCGTGATAGATATTATGGGCAATTTATCAGGAAACGGCTTTACAAAGGTTGCTTTAATTACTGAAACAAAACGTTAAATCAAATGTATAGAAGTTTATCTTTATCTATCATTTTTCATGCAGGTATATTTGCAATAACCTTTTTTACCTTAACTTTTGCCACAAAAAAACCAATCGATGTTCCACCTATAATCTCAATAGACTTAATTCAAATTTCAGAGAAAACAGCACTTCCATTTGCTCCCAAAGCAAAAGAAATTATTGAGAAAATAAAAGATGAAAAAGAAAAAGAAAGAATAGTAACCAAGCAAGCTCCACCTAAAATAATTAAAAAAGAAAAGCAAGATTCCGTTCCTATGCCAGATCAAATTAAAAAGAAGAAGCCAAAAAAAACAGAAAAACAGAACCCCAAGGAGGTAAAAGAAGAAATTCGGCAATCTTCAGAATTTGAAAAAAAGGAGTTATTTGACCCCAATAAAATCGCGGCACTGATAGATAAGGCAAAAGAAGACACTGCCGATATTAAACAAAGAGAAAGCTTAGATATTACTCAAGATCAAGATCCAACTGTTACTTTAGACAAAGGTTTAACCATTACCCAAGAGGATGCAGTGAAAGCTCAGGTGTTTAAATGTTGGAATATTCCTCTTGGCCTACCTTATAATGAGGACTTGACTGTCAGAGTAAGGTTGAAATTAAATAAAGATGGTTCAATATTAAGTTCTGAGATATTAGATCATGTGAGAATGAATAGACCAGGACAAGGATTTTATAAAGTATTAGCAGAGAGTGCGTTAAGGGCAGTCAGGTTGTGCAATCCATTAAAGATGCCTGCAACTGGCCATGATAAGTGGAAAGATTTACAACTTAACTTTGATGCAAAAGAAATGTTAAAAGGATAACAATGAAAAGATTATTAATTTTTTTATACTTTTTTGTATTTGCAAATAAAGCATTTGCTGTTGTTACAATTGATATCACCAGAGGTAATCTTGAACCATTGCCTACAGCTATATCAAATTTTTATATAGATAATCCTGAAAATTTTCCTGAAACAATTAAAAAATTAAAGCTTCAAGAGAGCTTACCAAAAGTCATAAAATCTAATTTAATGAGATCTGGTTTATTTTATGTATTAGATTCCAAATCACATATCCAAAAACCAAAACTATCGCATTTAAAACCAAGATTTGAAGATTGGAGATTGATTAAAGCGCAAATCATGGTTTCTGGAAAATTGAAAATTGATGACAAAGGAAGATTGAGAATTGAATTTAGATTATGGGATGTTGTTTCTGCAAAGGAAATAGAAGGTATGGCATTATCAGCAACACCAACATCATGGAGAAGAATTGCTCACATTATTTCAGATAGAATTTATAAAAGAATGACAGGTGAGACTGGTTATTTTGATACCAGAATTATTTACGTTGCTGAGAGTGGTCCGAAGGATCAAAGGGTAAAAAAACTAGCAATTATGGATCAAGATGGAGCTAATAATAAATTTCTAACTCTTGGAAATGAATTGGTCCTCACACCAAGATTTAGCCCTACTGGGAAAATGGTAACTTATATGTCTTACTTTAAAAATTTGCCAAGGGTGTATTTATTAAATATTGAAACTGGTATCCAGGAAGTTGTTGGAGATTTTCCTGGAATGACGTTTGCTCCAAGATTTTCACCAGATGGGAAAAAAGTAATCATGAGTTTTGCAAGAGATGGAAACTCAGATATTTATACAATGGATATAGAATCTAGATCAGTTGAACAAATCACATCACATCCTGGAATTGATACATCACCATCGTACTCACCAGATGGTAGATTTATTGTATTCAACTCTGATCGAAGTGGAGTACAACAAATTTACTCAATGAGAAGTGATGGCAGACAAGTAAAAAGAATTTCAAAAGGCAAAGGCCTCTACGGAACACCAGTTTGGTCACCAAGAGGTGATTTGATAGCTTTTACCAAAATTCATAAAGGAAAGTTTTATATTGGTGTAATGAGAACGGATGGGACTGGTGAAAGGTTACTTACTGAAAATTTTTATCAAGAGGCGCCATCTTGGTCTCCAAATGGAAGAGTTTTGATATTTTATAGAGAAACAGCTGGAGGCAAAAGGGGAAAGGGTGCAAGTGCAAAACTTTGGTCGGTTGATATAACCGGATATAACGAAATTAAATTAAATACCCCAACTGATGCTTCAGATCCTTCTTGGTCTGGATTGCTCTCAAAATAGTGAATTTAATAGTATTTATCTTGTTATTTTGACTTGCATCTACAAATCAATTATGTAGATAGCACGTAATAAATTTTAAAATTTAAAGAGGTTATAATGTTATTTACTAATATCAGAAATTTCGCTTTAGTAGCTGTGCTAGGCTTTTTAGTTTCAGCTTGTGCTACTGGCGGTAGAAAAGCAGACAATAAAGATTGGTACACTGGTACAGACACAGTTAAATTTTTAGCTGCAGGTGTTCCAGATAGAGTTTTCTTTGCAACTAATAGATCTTCAATCCACACAAAAGCACAAGAGACATTAGGTAAGCAGGCTGCTTACATTAAGTCTTCTGGTATAAGTGTTGTTGTAGAAGGTCATGCAGATGAAAGAGGGACTAGAGAGTACAACTTAGCTTTAGGTGAAAGAAGAGCAAATGCTGCGAGAGATTATTTAATGTCTCAAGGCGTAAGTGGAAGTCAAATTACTGTAATAAGTTATGGTAAAGAGAGACCAGTTAATCCTGAGTCTTCTAGACTTGCATGGTCTCAAAATAGAAGATCAGTTACTGTAAAAGCTAAATAGATATTTAATATATTTTAAAATTAAAGACCCTGCTAAAAACAGGGTCTTTTTTTTGCCAATATTTTAAGTACTAATAAAACTATGCGATTCATTATTATATTTTTAATTACTTTTTGTTTTTGTTATCCATCGAATGCTGATGAAAAATTAAACCAAATTTTGGATGAAATTAGACAAATAAAAAAAGATATTAAAGTTTTAGAAAAAGCAGTTTATTCGCAAAGTTTTAAGGGTACAAAAAGTTCTAATGTTTCCCAAGTATCAGGCTCTATGGAGGGCGCTCTCACACGACAACTTGTAAAGATAAATGAACTTGAGGAACAGATGCAAAAACTAACTGCTAGTCATGAGGAAGTCATGTTTGCTTTCGAACAGATGAATGAGAGAATTAACAAAACCCAAGCGGATACAAGTTTAAGAATATCAGATCTAGAAAATGGCAATCCACAGATTGCAAAGAAGACTCCACCAAAAAAATTTCCAGGAACTGATAAGCCACAAAATCTTGGAACTATTGCAATTAACGAAGATACAAATTCTGCACAAGCTACATCATCAATAAATCCTGCAGGTGTAGTAAAAATTGAAGAAAGCGTTCAAGAGAATATTTTGCCAAATGAAAATCCAGAAAAACAATATAAGTTTGCAACAAGTTTAATCAAAGTAGGAGATTACGCGAAAGCTGAACTTGCGTTAAAAGAATTTGTAGAAAAAAACCCTAAACATAAATTAGCCGGCAATGCTCAGTATTGGTTTGCTGAAACTTTTTATATCAGACAACTCTATACAGATGCCGCTGCTGCTTATTTAGATGGATATCAAAAATATCCAAATAGCACTAAGGGAGCACAAAATTTATTAAAATTAGGCGTTACACTTTCTGAGTTAGGAGAAAAAGATCAAGGATGCCAAATGTTAACTGGTATCCAAAAGCAATACCCAAAAGCATCTCAATCTGTTATCCAAAAGGCGAAGTATGAAAAGAAAAAGTACAAATGCCCTAAAATTGGATAAAGAATTAGAATTTATTTATCCAAGTTTTAAAAATTACCTAAGCAAAAATCTAGTAGGCAAAAATTTCTTAATCGGAGTTTCGGGTGGAGCAGATAGTTTAGCGCTAGCTTATCTTTCAAGTTTAATTCTTGATGAAAAAAAATATAATCTACATGCTATTATTGTAGATCATGGCGTAAGAAAGGGTAGCGATATTGAGGCAAAGAAAGTGCAGTCTGCACTAAAAAAATTAAAAATTAAAACTAATATTTTTAAAATTAATTTTAAAAAAACAAATAACTTTCACTCAACTGCTAGACAAAAAAGGTATGACAAAATGATTGATTTTTGTAAAAAAAAATCAATTAAAAACATTGTATTAGCACATCATTATGATGATCAAATTGAAAATTTTTATATTAGATTGAGTCGAGGTAGTGGATTGGCAGGTTTGTCCCCAATTAAGAAAAAATCTAGGTACAAAAATATTGCCCTACTAAGACCTTTGTTGGATTTTAAAAAAAAAGAATTATTAAAAATTACAAAAAAAAAATTTAATTTTTATGTAAAAGACGCCAGTAATTTTGATGATAAATACTTACGGTCAAGAGTCAGAAAATTTAGATCTTTTATGGAGAGTGAAGGTCTAGAGGATAATAGATTAATTAATACTTTGAATAATCTTGAGAAAGCTAGGGAGGCCATTGATTATTATACACAGGAAGCTTCTAAAAAGTTTATTAAAATTGAAGGTTTAAAAATTAGTTTTTCTAAAAAATTATTTACGGAACCAAGAGAAGTTATTTTTAGGTCTGTGTCAAATTTCCTATCAAGAGCGAAAAATTACCCTTCAAGATCCAAGGGAATTGATAGATTAATTGATGAACTGTCTCAAAAAAATAAAAAAAAAGTGACCCTCGGGGGATATGTTTTTGAAAATGGCCTTAATTTTGTAAAAGTGACTAAGGAAACTAGAAAACGTAGATAATATTTACCTATTAAGCCTTGTTAAAATATAATTAATAATTACTTTATACCTATGAATATAAAAAATCTAATGATGTGGGGTATTATAGCCCTTCTTGTTTTGGGATTGTTTAACTTGTTTCAAAATCCAAATAATACAGCATCAAGAGATTTGCCATTTTCAACTTTTGTCTCTGAATTAGACAAGGGTAATGTTACCTCAGTCGATATTAGAGGAAATGAGATTAATGGAATATTTTCAAATGGTACCGGTTTTAAAACCTATTCACCAAATTATCCTGAGTTAGTAAAAAAATTAACAGACAAAGGTGTTGCTATCACAGCCGGCCCTTCGGAAGATAGTATGCCATCTTTTCTTGGCGTCTTATTATCTTGGTTCCCAATGCTATTGCTTATTGGAGTATGGATATTTTTTATGCGACAAATGCAAGGTGGAAAAGGTGGAGCTATGGGTTTTGGAAAATCCAAAGCTAAGATGATGAATGAAATTAAAGGAAGGGTGACATTTGCTGATGTTGCTGGAGTTGAAGAGGCTAAAGAAGAATTAGAAGAAGTTGTTGAATTTTTAAAAGACCCAAGAAAATATCAAAGACTTGGTGGTAAAATACCAAAAGGTGCATTGTTAGTTGGGCCTCCAGGAACAGGTAAAACTTTAATTGCAAGAGCAGTGGCCGGAGAGGCTAATGTTCCATTTTTTACAATTTCGGGTTCAGATTTTGTTGAAATGTTTGTGGGTGTTGGTGCTTCAAGAGTAAGAGATATGTTTGAGCAAGGAAAAAAAAATTCACCGTGCATTATATTTATTGATGAGATTGATGCTGTCGGAAGAAGTAGAGGGGCTGGATTAGGTGGAGGAAACGATGAGAGAGAACAAACTCTTAATCAATTATTAGTTGAGATGGATGGTTTTGAAACTAATGAGGGTGTAATATTAATTGCAGCTACAAACAGACCCGATGTATTAGACCCGGCTCTATTAAGACCAGGCAGATTTGATAGGCAAGTAATTGTACCAAGACCAGATATAATTGGTCGAGAAGCAATTTTAAAAGTGCATGCAAAAAAAATTCAAACAGGACCAGACGTCAATCTGAGAACAAGTGCCAGAGGAACACCTGGTTTTTCAGGAGCAGATCTAGCAAATATCGTTAATGAATCGGCCTTACTGGCTGCAAGAAAAAATAAAAGGATTGTAACAATGATTGATTTTGATGAAGCCAAAGATAAAATCATGATGGGCGCTGAACGTCGTTCAAAAGTTATTACTGAGGATGATAAAAAATTAACAGCTTATCATGAAGCAGGTCACGCAATCATTGGTCTAAATGTAAAAATTAAAAATATCAAAATGCACAAAGCAACAATCATACCAAGGGGTATGGCAGGTGGTATGGTCATGTGGCTTCCAGAAAAAGATGAAGATTATCAGTCAAAAGATCAATTCGAAGGTATGATTGCAATGGCAATGGGCGGACGTGTTGCAGAGGAGAAAATTTTTGGTAAAGATAAAGTAACCACAGGTGCTGGTGGAGGTGGTAGTTCAGATATTGGTAAAGTTACACAAATTGCAAAAGACATGGTCACTAAGTATGGAATGACTGATGCATTAGGACCAATTGCTTATGGTGATAATGAGGAAGAAGTTTTTTTAGGTAGATCTATCACTAAAAATCAAAATGTTTCTGAAGAAACGTCTCAAAAAATTGATAATGAAGTAAAAAAAATAATCTTTCAAGGTTATGAAAGAGCTCAAAAAATTATGGGTGAAAAGATGGATGACCTTCATAAATTGGCCAAAGCTTTAATGGATTTCGAAACATTAACATTTGATGAAATAACAAATATTTTAGATAATGATGTGTATCCGAAAAAGCACTCAGAACAATCAGATCTAAATACAAGTAATGATAAAAAAGAGTCTGCGCTTGGCTCGATTGGTTTAAAGCCTAAAACTTCATAAAATATTTAAATGCATAAAGTTTATGTAAGGCCTATAGATATATCCTATGGTTCTAATGCTAAAAAATTAATCAAACAGAAAATGGCATTACCTGTTTGCGCAAATAAAAATATTGCATTTGGTAAAATTGAAATAATTATTAGGGGTAAAAAAAATCGTAATTTACTCTTAGATATTAAAGAAATTAAATCATTACCAAAAACAATTAAAACAAAAGTAGAGACTAAAATTAAAAAAATTACATTAAAGCGTAGAGATTTTTTAGGAATAAAATTATCAAAATTTAATATTTTTGGTGTTTTAAATGTAACACCAGACAGCTTTTCAGATGGTGGAAAATACAACAGTATAAAAAAAGCAATAAAGCATGCAGAGTTAATGATACAAAATGGTGCTCATATTATTGATGTTGGGGGAGAGTCTACAAGACCTAAATCAAAAGAGATTCCAACAAATACTGAAATTAAAAGAGTTTCTAAAGTTATCGCCAAATTAAATAAATACAAAATATCAATAGATACAAGGAAATCCAAAGTAATGTCAGTGGCGGTGAAAAACGGAGCTAGCATTATTAATGATGTTTCAGCTTTAGATTTTGATCCGGACTCATTAAATATAGTGGCAAAATTAAAAAAACCTATCATTCTTAATCATTCACAAGGAACCCCAGATGTTATGCAAAACAATCCCAGATATCAAAATGTGTTACTAGATATTTATGATTACTTTGAAAGTAAAATTTTACAATTAACAAAGCTGGGGTTACCGAAACATTATATTATTTTAGATCCAGGAATCGGATTTGGAAAAAATTTGTCTCATAACTTAAATTTAATTTCAAATATTGGTATTTTTCACGGTCTAGGGTGCCCAATAATGTTGGGAGCATCAAGAAAAAGTTTTATTGGAAAAATTATGAAAGAAAAAGACTCTCAAGATAGACTAGGAGGAACATTATCTGCTACTGTTAAAGGTTATAATCAAGGAGTACAATTTTTTAGAGTGCATGATATAAAAGAAGTATATGAAGCGCTTAAGGTTCAAGAGGCATTAAACTCAATATAATGAAAAAGTATTTTGGCACGGATGGAATAAGAGGCAGAGTTAATACAGGCTATATTAATGGAGAAAAATTTTTTAAATTCGGATTAGCTGCTGCTACTTATTTTTCTAAGCAAAAAAATATAAAAAAAATTGCTATAATTGCAAAAGATACAAGATTATCTGGGTATACACTTGAGCCAGCCCTTGTTTCGGGCCTTACTTCAGCAGGTATGAATGTTTTTACATTGGGTCCTTTGCCTACAAATGGATTGGCAATGCTTACTAAGTTAATGAAAGCAAATTTAGGTATAATGATTACCGCGTCCCATAACCCATTTGATGACAATGGAATGAAACTCTTTGGGCCTGACGGTATGAAATTATCAGATCAAATAGAAAAAAAAATAGAGCAAATAATTGATGCAAATATACAAAATCATTTAATTGATGCAAAAAAGTTGGGTAGGGTTAAAAGATTAGAAAGCGGCGGAAACGAATATATAAAAATTATAAAAAAAAATTTTCCAAAATCTTATAGTTTAAAAGGAAAAAAAATCGTCTTAGATTGCGCCAATGGAGCTGGGTACAAGGTGGGACCTCAGTTACTAAGATCTTTTGGTGCAAAGGTAATTCCAATTGGTACTGAACCTAATGGTTTAAATATAAATAAAAATTGTGGGTCTACTTATCCAAAAAAAATTCAGTCTGCTGTGAAAAAGTACAAAGCACACATTGGCATTTCTTTGGATGGAGATGCTGATAGAATTATTTTATGCGATGAAAAAGGAAAGATTATTGATGGTGATCAAATTATTGCAATGTTAGCTACGAGATGGAAAGAAAAAAAACTTTTAAAAGGTGGGGTAGTTGGAACACTAATGTCTAATTTCGGATTAGAAAAATACTTTAATGAAAAGAAAATTAAATTTAAGCGCGCAGATGTTGGAGACAGGTATGTTAAAGAATTAATGAAAAAAAATAATTACAATTTAGGTGGAGAGCAATCTGGGCATATTATTTTGGGAAAGTTTGCCACAACAGGAGATGGTTTATTAGTTGCTTTAGAAATTTTATATAGTCTAAGGAAAGTTAAAAAAGCAAGTAAAATTTTTAACTTATTTAAATTGACACCTCAAATTCTTGAAAATGTAGATGTTAAAAATAAAAATATTATAAATTCTACTAAATGTAAAAAAGCTATTAAACTTGCTAACCAGTTAATCAAAGGTCAAGGAAGAATGCTAATAAGAAAATCTGGAACAGAACCTAAAATAAGAATTATGGGAGAGTCTGAAAATAAAAAGCTCTTACAAAAGTGTATTAAGATTGTTCAAAAAACAATTTATTAAATGAAACCAAAATCAAAAGTCCTAATTATAGCAGGATCAGATTCTTCTGGTGGAGCAGGCATTCAAGCTGACATCAAGACAGTTTCTGCGCTTGGAAGCTATGCAATGACAGCAGTCACTGCTGTTACGGCTCAAAATACGACTGGCGTTAGATCAATAGTCCCGATACCACCTAAAGAAATTTTCAACCAAATAGTTTTTACAGCCAATGACATTAAACCAGATGCAATTAAAATTGGCATGCTGCACTCCGTGGGAGTAATTAAAAGTATAGTTGCAGCAATAAAAAAAATTAAAGTAAAAAAAATAGTTTTAGATCCCGTTATGATCGCAAAAGGAGGAGCAAAATTAATAGATAGTAAAGCTATAAACTATCTTGAGAAAAACCTAATTAAACACACTTTATTAATTACTCCAAACATTCCAGAAGCGGAAATATTGACTAAAATAAAAATCAAAACTCTAGAAGACATGGTTTATGCTGGAGCTTCTTTAGTAAATAAAGGAGCCGATAATGTTCTTATTAAAGGGGGGCATTTATCAGGGAATACTGTTCAAGATTTGTTAATGAGCAAAAAAGAGATTTTAATTTTTAAGAACAAAAGAATTAAAACCAAAAATACTCATGGAACTGGGTGCACATTATCTAGCGCAATAACTACATTTTTATCTTGTGGAAAAACTATAAACAAAGCATGCGAGCTTGGTATTAAGTATGTTAATCAGGCTATCGGGTTTAAGATTAATTATGGTAAAGGTCATGGCCCAATAAACCATCTAACATCTGTTAGAATAAATAAAGAGTTTAATTAGAAAAATGAAAAATGTAGCAGTAGTAGGTTCACAATGGGGAGACGAGGGGAAAGGTAAGATTGTTGATTGGTTATCAAGCCAAGCCGATGTTGTTGTTCGTTTTCAAGGTGGCCACAATGCAGGACATACACTGGTCATTGATGGCGTTACATATAAGCTAAAACTACTACCATCCGGTATTGTAAGACCTGGTAAAATTTCTGTGATTGGCAATGGTGTAGTAGTGGACCCATGGGCTTTATTAGATGAAATTAAATCTATCCAAGACCAAGGAGTGGATGTTACCGAAAAAAACTTAATTATAGCAGAGACTGCCAATTTAATTTTACCTTATCACAGTGAAATGGATCAAATTCGAGAAGATGCAGCTGGAAAAGGAAAAATTGGAACAACAAGACGTGGTATTGGCCCGGCTTATGAAGATAAGGTTGGTAGACGCGCTATTCGAGTTATGGACCTTAGGTCGGAGAACAATTTAGACCAAAGGTTAGATGTTGTTCTTCAACATCATAATGCAATTAGAAAAGGGTTGAACAAAAAGGTTTATGAAAAGAATAAATTAAAAGAAGAGCTGATCAAAATTGCACCTCAAATATTAAAATATTCTCAACCAGTTTGGAAAAAAATTGACGAATTTAAACGTGAAAATAAAAAAATATTATTCGAAGGTGCTCAAGGAATTTTACTTGATGTCGATCATGGTACTTATCCATTTGTAACATCATCAAATACTGTTGCTGCAAATGCTGCCACAGGTTCTGGGTGTGGACCTGATAGCGTTGGTTATGTTCTTGGAATTACAAAAGCTTACACTACAAGAGTTGGAGAAGGTCCTTTTCCAACAGAACTCGATGATGACGATGGAGAAAAATTAGGAAAACGTGGTCATGAATTTGGCACAGTAACAAATAGAAAAAGAAGATGTGGTTGGTTTGATGCTGTATTGGTTAGACAAACAATAAAAGTATCTGGAATTACAGGTATTGCATTAACAAAGCTAGATGTTTTGGATGATTTTGATGAAATTAAAGTTTGTATTAAATATAAACTTGAGGGTAAAGAAATTGATTATTTCCCAGCTGCTGTTGAAGATCAAAAAAAAGTAGAACCTGTTTATAAAACCTTTAAAGGATGGAAATCTGAGACAAGAGGAACAAGAAATATTGAAGACTTACCTGAGATGGCAAAAATTTATATAACTGAAATTGAAGATTTAATTGAGGCAAAAATTTCAAGTATATCTACAAGTCCAGAACGTGAAGATACTATTCTTTTGGAAGATCCGTTTAACGCCTAGAATAATTGTATTTGATTTAAATAGATTGTAACTTTAATTTACAGAAATTAATTTTTGATTACTGGCTTGTTCGAGCATTTCTTTTTGTAATTTTTCAAAAGCCCTATTTTCTATTTGACGAATTCTTTCTCTACTTACACTATGTTTTTGACTTAATTCTTCTAATGTTTTTGGCTCATCAATTAGCCTTCTTTCAAATAATATTTCTTTTTCTCTATCATTTAAAACATGTAAAGCTTTGTCCAACAAAGCTTTTTTTTTGGAAGTTTCTTGCTTGTGAGCTATTCGTAACTCTTGATCTGCATTCTCGTCTACAACCCAATCTTGCCATTCAGTTTCACCCTCTTCACCAGTAATAGTTGCATTAAGAGAAGCTTCTGGACCCTTCATTCGTTGTTCCATGGAGTTCACATCCTCTGCACTTACATCTAGTCGGTTAGCAATTTCAGTAACCTGTTCAGGTAGCAAATCTGTTTGATCAGACTTCATTATTTGGTTTTTCATCTTTCTTAAATTAAAAAATAATTTTTTTTGTGCAGCTGTGGTCCCAATTTTTACTAAACTCCATGATCTTAAAATATATTCTTGCATTGAAGCTCTAATCCACCACATTGCATAAGTCGCTAACCTAAATCCTTTTTCAGGATCAAATTTTTTAACAGCTTGCATTAATCCAATATTACCCTCAGATACCAATTCACTCATGGGTAATCCGTATCCTCTATAGCCTGTTGCGATTTTAGCAACTAATCTCAAGTGTGAAGTAACAAGTTTGTGAGCAGATTCTTTGTCACCCTTGTCTCTCCAATTTTTAGCTAAAATATATTCCTCAGCTGCATCCAGCATAGGAAATTTTCTAATTTTTAATAAGTACGCATCAAAACTTCCATCAGGCGTCAGTATAGGTAGATTTGATTTCATTTCTTTGCTCATACTCGTATATTTAATATTTATTATTAAACCTTCAAGTATCAATTCTTAAGTATTTCAAGCCTTTCTTGGAGCGTAAGCAAATCTTCTGGTAATTCTGAGCTAAAAAAAACCTCCTCCTTAGTTTTTGGATGAACAAAACCTAATGTATGTGCATGAAGCGCTTGTCTTTTTAAACTTTTAAATATCTGATCAAACTCTTCATCAACACCTCTAATTTTTTTTATTTTCTTTCCATAGGTTTGGTCACCTAGGATAGGATTACCTTGGTGTGCCATGTGCACTCTTATTTGGTGTGTTCTTCCTGTTTCAAGGATGCATTTAACCAAACTAATATCTGGTATCTTGTTACCTTTAAAAACTTCAAGCGTTTCAAAATTTGTAATAGCTTCTTTTCCTTTAAAAACTTCGGCACTCATTTTTTGCCTATTTGTTTTGTTCCTACCAATCAACGTTTCAATTTTACCATGGAGCGGTCTTAAGATACCATGTACAAAAGCTAGGTAGCTTCTCTGAATTGTATGAGTTTCAAATTGTTTTGCAATAAAACCATGTGCTTCATCATTTTTTGCAACTACAAGTAAACCGCTTGTATCTTTATCAATACGGTGAATAATTCCCGGACGATCACTACCATTCATTTCTGATAAATTATTTTTACAATGAAACAATAAACCGTTTACCATTGTATTTTCATAATTACCTGCACCAGGATGGACAACCATCCCTACTGGCTTATCAATAATAATAATATCATCATCTTCAAAAATGATATTTAAATCCATTTTTTTTGGTTTGAAATTTATTTCAGTCTCTTTGAGATTTTCAAATTGAATTTTATCTCCAACTACAACTTTTTTAGAAGGGTCTGTGATAACCTCATTATTAATCTTTAAAAGTTTAGACTTTATTATTTTGCTAACTTTAGATCTGCTTAAGTTTTCATACTCATTTGATACAGCTTGATCAATTCTTTTGTGATTAGAATCTTGAGATACAGTAAATTCAATTATTTCCATTAACGATACTTATATACAAAGTAAGTATATAAATATTATAAAATTTGACTTAAGAAAGTTTTTGTTCTCTCATTTTCTGGATTATCAAAGAAATCTTTTGTTTTTTTAGCTTCTACAATATTTCCTTCATCCATAAAAACAACTCTGTCAGCAACCTCTTTAGCAAAACCCATTTCGTGAGTTACAACACACATGGTCATCCCACCTTTTGCCAAATCAACCATGACATCTAATACTTCTTTAATCATTTCTGGGTCAAGTGCAGAAGTTGGTTCGTCAAAAAGCATAATTTTGGGTTCCATGCATAGAGCTCTTGCAATTGCCGCTCTTTGTTGTTGGCCACCAGATAGTTGACCTGGGAATTTTTTAGCTTGGTCATCAATTTGTACTTTTTTTAAATATTCCATCGCCAAAGCTTCTGAGTCTTTTTTGTTTTTTTCTTTACCCACATTTGAGCAAGCATGCAGTTGTCTAATATTGAAAGATGTGGAAATAAATTGAATTGTTGAAACACCATTCCAACTTCACTTCTTATTGCAGAAATATTTTTAGTATTTTCATCCAAGCTCATACCATCAACAATTATTTCACCTTTTTGATGCTCTTCAAGTCTATTGATGCACCTAATAAGAGTTGATTTTCCAGAACCAGATGGCCCACAAATCACAACCTTTTCTTTTTCTTGCACTTTAAAGTCTATGTCTTTTAAAACATGGAACTCTCCAAACCATTTGTTCATTTTTTTTAATTCAATAATTGCGTTCATAATTAATGTGTAGTTTTTAACCTTTCTTCTATTTTTAGACTATATCTGCTCATAGCAAAACAAAAAACCCAATACACAAGTGCTACAAAAACGTAACCTTCCGTCGCCATACCTAACCAAGCAGGGTTTGTTTTAGCTAAATTTACCATACCCAGAATTTCAAGTAACCCGACTACAAATACAAGCGGTGTATCTTTGAATAGTGCAATGAACGTATTTGCAATTCCTGGAATTACTAATTTTAATGCTTGAGGCAAGATAATAAAAATATGAATTTTCCAATATCCCATGCCTAAGGATTTTGCTGCATCATACTGACCTCGACCCACTGCCTGCAAACCACCTCTGACCACTTCAGCCATATACGCAGCCTCAAATAGAGTAATAGCAATGATTACTCTCACTAATTTGTCCATGTTAGTTCCAGATGGAAGCAGAAGAGGGAACATAACACCTGCCATAAACAATACTGTAATTAATGGTACACCTCTCCAAAATTCAATAAATCCTATGGATACATATTTTATAACTGGCAAGTTTGACCTTCTGCCCATTGCCAACAGAACCCCCAAAGGAAAACAAAATATAATTGCAAAAATTGAAATAACTAAAGTTAAAAATAAACCACCCCACTCACGAGTATCAACTACTTCTAATCCAAATAAGCCACCATGAAATAGTGCCAATGATAAAATTGGAAATGGTAAAATCAGAAAAATAAATAAGTATTTTTTTAATTTAATATTTAAAAAATTATATACAATTATTGATATAACTAAGAATACAAACGGTAAATTAACTCTCCAAACATGTTCATTTGGAAACATTCCATATAAAAATCTATTTAACCATACTTTTACAAATACCCAACATGCCCCATCACCAACACATGCTTTTTTATTGTCACCAATAAAAGTGGCGTCGATTAACATCCAATTAACAAAAGGTGGGATTGTTAAGTATATTAAATACGAAATAGAAATTGTTAAAAAAGCATCTAAAGGTGAAGAAAAAAATCTACTTTTGATTAAATTTATAAAATTATTGTTCATTTTATCTTTCCTGAATTGAAACTTTATTATTGTACCAATTCATAAGTATCGAAATACCAATACTTAAGGTTAGGTAAGTTAACATTGTAATGCTTACAATTTCTATGGCTCTTCCAGTTTGCATTAGTGCAGTACCTGCAAAAACTAATACAATGTCAGGGTAAGCAATAGCTGCAGCTAGAGATGAGTTTTTAGTAAGGTTTAAATATTGATTTGTTGTAGGTGGAATAATGATTCTCATTGCTTGAGGAATTACTATTAATCTTAAAACCTGATTAGTTGTAAGACCAAGTGATGCAGCAGCTTCTTTCTGACCTTTGTCTACTCCTAAAATTCCAGCCCTTACATTCTCTGCAATAAATGTTGAGGTATATAAAGATAAAGCAAACGCAAGTGCAACTAACTCAGGTATCACGGATACACCACCTCTGAAATTAGAAATTCCTCCATTTGTAATAAGCTCTGGATGAGAAAATTCTAACTCAACCCCAAAAATGAAAGATGCCAATGTTGGAACAATGATTAAAGCGCTTAATGAAATTATAAATTTTGGTGTTTGTTTGCCAGTTTC
>CBFHHD010000005.1:28836-43993 GCA_965655605.1 Candidatus Pelagibacteraceae bacterium
ATGAAAGATGCCAATGTTGGAACAATGATTAAAGCGCTTAATGAAATTATAAATTTTGGTGTTTGTTTGCCAGTTTCTTCTCTTAATTTGTTCGCATACCTATTAAAGAAGATGATACCTATTATGGAAAGTAATATTGAATAAACTACTACACTAAAATTTGTCCAAACAAATTTAGGAAAATAAAACCCTTTAATATTTGCGTATATAGAGTCAAAGAAAACAATGGAGTTAGCTGCATCTGGCAATAGCCTTAACACCGTAAAGTACCAAAAGAATATTTGTAAAAGTAGTGAGATATTTCTGAGTATTTCAATATACGTAGTTGCCAAACCTGAGGCCAAAGGGTTCTTTGAAAGCCTTAATATCCCAACAAAAAAACCAAGAACAGTTGCAAAAAAAATTCCAATTACTGATACCAGAACCGTATTCAGCAAACCAACTAGATATGCTCGTGCATAACTCATGCTAGAGTCAAATTCGATCACACTAAACTGAATATCAAACGATGCCTTTTTACTTAAAAAACCAAAACCTGTGGCTATACCTCTTGCTGATAAATTGTTACTAGCATTTGATGAGAAATATCCAATGATTGTAATGACAATAATTAATAATATGGCTTGAGGTAAGATATATTTAACTTTTGGATTCTCGTTTAGAAAATCTTCTGCTTTTTCTAAATAATTATTAATAATTGACATTTTTTGAAAATAAAAAAAAAGGGCTAGAAATTCTAGCCCTTTTTTAAATTATTATTATCTTACCGGTGGTACGTATAGTATTCCGCCTTTAGTCCACAAGTTGTTAGGACCTCTATCAGGTAAGATTCCAGTGTCTGCTATATTTTTCTTATAGCTTTCTCCATAGTTACCAATTTGCTTGATAATTCTATAGCTCCACTGATTATCTAAACCTAGGGCTTCACCATTCTTAGTACCTTCAGCGCCTACTATTCTTTGAATAGCCGGGTTTTCACTGTTCTTCAGGCTATCAATGTTTCCTGAATTAACGCCATACTCTTCAGCTTCAATCCATACATTTAATGACCATCTTACAACGTCTTCCCATTTAGCATCACCTTGTCTTACAACAGGGCCTAAAGGTTCTTTAGAGATTGTTTCAGGTAATACTGAGTGATCATCTGGTTTGCTCAATTTAGTTCTTTGAGACGCCAAACCTGATTTATCAGTTGTGTAAGTATCACATCTTCCAGAGTCATAAGCTTGAACAACTTCGTCAGCTTTTTCAAAAACTACAGGCTCATACTTAACGCCTTTTGACTTAAAGAAGTCTGCCATATTAAGCTCAGTAGTAGTTCCAGTGTTTGTACATACTTTTACACCATCTTTAAAATCATTTACTGATTTTATACCTGATGCTTTTCTTACCATGAAACCTTGACCATCATAAAAGTTTACACCTACGAAAGTTAATCCAATAGAAGCATCTCTTTCTAATGTCCAAGTTGTGTTTCTTGATAGAACATCAATTTCACCCGCTTGTAATGCAGTAAATCTTTCTTTCGCACTTAAAGGTGTGTATTTTACTTTATCCGCATCACCTAAAACTGCAGCAGCAACCGCTCTACAAACGTCTACATCGATACCAGTCCATTTTCCAGATGCATCAGCATTTGAAAACCCTGGTAGTCCTTGAGAAACACCACACTTAACGTGTCCTTGTTTCTTTGTATTATCTAAAGTGCTAGGAGCTTCTTTTTTAGCATTCCCACCACCATCACAAGCAGTAAGTACCAATGCTAAGACTGATAGACCGCTTATTATTTTTATTAGTTTTTTCATTTGTTCTCCCCTGAATTAGGAATAGTTATATGAAATAAATCACTTAGTTTACAATAAAATTTTACAAATTTTTGATGCGAGACAACACGTTGAGGTAGTATTTTTTTATTTTCTGCTTACTTCTTTGTGCTTTTGAATACGTTTTGCATAATGCTGCGATATTCTGTCAAAAATGACCGCCAGTGCAACAATGGCCAATCCATTCATTAAGCCCAAAGCTAGGTACTGATTAGATATGGACCTTAATATTGGAAGTCCAAGGCCAGTTACACCAATCATAGAAGCGATTACAACCATTGATAAAGACATCATAATAGTTTGGTTTACGCCTGTCATAATTGATGGAAGCGCTAGAGGAAATTCGATTTTATAAAGAATAACTGTTTTAGATAGTCCAAGAGCTTTACCAGCTTCTATTAATTTAGAGTTTACTTCTCTAATACCTAAATTTGTAAGTCTAACAACTGGAGGTATTGCATAAATACAAACTGCAATAAGTCCTGGAACTTTTCCAATACCAAGCAACATTATAATTGGTATTAAATAAACAAATGTTGGTATTGTTTGCATTGTATCTAAAATTGGAGAGATAAAAGTAGACGCCCGGTTTGATTTTGCCATTAAAATTCCAATAGGTGCTCCTATTAACAAGCATAGAAAAGTTGCAACGGAAATGATTGCTAATGTAGACATAGTATCTTTCCACATTCCAAATAAGCCAATTGTGACAAAAGCAAAAATTGTGCCTAGGACAAGTGAAATTTTTTTAGATGCTTTCCAAGTAAGAAACGCAATTACGCCAATAACAACTGGCCAGGGTGAATTTGTTAAAATTTTTTCAAACCACACAAGAAAATAAAGAAGGGGTTCAAAAAAATTTTCTATACCCTCTCCATGAGATCTTGAAAAATCTCTAAAAGACCCGTCGATGCCTTTTTTAAAATCTCTTAAGGTTTCCCGCCCTAAAGAGGGAAATTTAATTAAATTTTCCATTATTTAGAGCGGGTAGTTATAATTATAAAGATTTTTTGATTTTAGTTGCTACATCTGATGGAACCCAAGTTTTCCATACAGTCTCGTATTTTTTAATAAACTCGATAGCAGCATCTGAACCTTCGGCTTGATTTTCACCCATGTAAACAAGCATTCCGTTCATTACATCACCAGGGTAAGTTCTTTTTTGCAAATACTTGATTGCATTTGAATCAGCATTTTTTTTGAACTTATCTGTGATTACAGTGTTTACCGCAGGAGTAATCCAAGCTGTTGGTTTTGGATTAGCACAATCTTTTTCTGCTTTAACAATACAATTATCCCAATTGTCCTTGCCTCCAAATGGTACACCCCAATCAAGTTTTACTAATTTATACTTTCCAATGATTGCAGTTGGTGCCCAATAGTATCCAACCCAATTTTGTCCTCTTTCTGCAGCTTTGGATATCGTTCCATCTAAACCGGCTGCTGAACCTGGATCAATCATCTTCCAACCTTTTTTCTCCATTTCAAAAGCTCTGAAAAGGTTTGCGTTTGTTAACTGACACGCCCAACCCGCTGGACATGTTACAAATGCGCCTTTACTCTTATCTTCTGGGTGTGGAAATAAATCTGGTCTTTTAAGCAAATCTTGAACAGTTTTTATTTCTGGATGCTTTTTTCTAAATGCTGGTGTTACCCACCATCCTTCACCTAGACCAGTAATTGGACCTTCATTTACTCTATGCAATCTTCCTTCTTTAATTGCTTTATCTAAAGGTTGAATGAATGAGTTTGCCCATAATTCTGGAACTAGATCTGGTGATCCCTTTTCATTCATACCAGTAAAGGCAGGTACAGTGTCTGCTTGAATGATTTCTACGTTGCAACCAAAACCTTTTTCTAGCACAAGCTTATCTACCTGCGCCATTAACTGAGCTGATGCCCAAGTCATGGTAGCAATTTTAACGTCCTTACAGGCAGCATTTGCATTAGATGCAAAAAATACAACCGTAAGTAAGTATATTATTGATCTTATTAGTTTCATTTTTTCTCCTTATTAAATATTAGGTCAAAATGATTAAATAACTCTTGGCAGGTACGCTTTAGCTGATAATTAGTCCGCAAGCTGTTTCAAATCGACGATTTATTTTGTACCCTAATAAAGCAATTAATCAACTTTAATACTCCATGTTAACAAACATATTAATTAGATGTAACCGCATACAACTAAAAAGTGTAATTATTATTTAAATTATACACTTTTAGTAAAACTATTTCAGAGAAACTCAAATAACAGGTCCATAAAAGTTAAATCACAAACTATGTAACTATTAACTCCTTTATGGAATTAAACAAACATAACTATAACTTTAATAAAAAATATTATTTAAACTTACTTTAGTAATGAAATCTAAATATCAAAAATTTGTAATAATTAAGTTATTAATTATCTTTTGCTTAACAAAATCCACTAATGCAAACGCAGAAATTTTTAAGCTAAGCTGTAAAAACAGTATAATAATGAACAAGTATTCAAAAACAGAAAACTTCTGAATGGTACGTTCATAAAACTAAAAGAAAAGTTGCCTTAGCAAAAATTAATAATTCAAAAGTCAAGTTTGTATCTAAGGCGTGGCCAAATAATAAAGGTTACAGTGTAAGTAAAGGTAAAACTAAAATTGAAACCACAATGAACATGAATGGAGATGTTTATGAGGTTGGGGCAGGTAGTGATAATTCAGGCAACGTTTTAATAGGTGGTATGAGCAAAGCAGGACTAAATAAAGATAAAAATTACGTTAGAATTAAGAAAAAGTTAGACTATCTATTAGTAGAAATGAAACAAAAGAAACAAAAAAATCAAAGTTTTAAAAAAGAAGAGGGGGAATATCTTAAGCTCATGGATGAAGAAAGAAAAATTATAGATCAATATAGTATTATGCAAGAGTGTTCACAGCCAGTTAAAGTAAAATAATTTTTAAAAATTGAATTTTTTATGGCGCGCCTGATAGGAGTCGAACCCATAGCCTCCAGAGCCGAAATCTGGCGCTCTATCCAGTTGAGCTACAGGCGCATATTAAATATTTAGCAGATATTTTCATTATTCACCAATATTGATTAGTGTTCCATTTTTTCGTGCAACAGAAAAAGATTTGTAAAATAGGACAATCGCTAAGCTTAAATAAAGCACATTTAAGCCAAGGGCTTTATATAAACTTTCTACATCTATAGTTTGGTTAATTAAAATATTCCTAGTTTCTTCAAATATATGGGCCAAAGGTAAAATTAAGGCAATGGGTTGTATCCAGTTTGGAAGAATTTCTACTGGATAATATATACACCCTAGTGGAGCAATAAAAAATAAACTCGCCCATGCGATATTTTCAAAAGATGGACCAAATCTAACCAATCCAGCTGTAACTAGTAAGCCCAATGTCACACCAAATAAATATAAACTAAATAATAAAAAAATTAATGGAATGCCAAGCTTGAAAATTGAAACACCAAACAGAGGTATTGCTATAAACGTTGCTGGTACCAAGCCAATTAGGGTTCTAATAAGAGCGGAGGATGTGAGTGCAAATATAATTTCTGAAATTTTAAGGGGAGACACAAATAGATTGATGATATTCCTGCTCCATATTTCTTCAAGAAAAAGCATATTATAACTAATGCTTGATCTAAATAAAAAATCATAAAGTATTGCAGCGCTTAGTATGACGCCTGCAATATTATTAAAATAGTCACTATGCATTGTAAAAAACTTAGAGACAAAGCCCCATAAAATTATTTGAACAGTGGGCCAATAAATCAAATCAAATATTCTAGGAAAGGACGATCTAATTAAATAAAAATGACGAAGAATTAAAGATGACGCTCTTTTAATGTTCATTTTTTTCCCTAACTAATTTTAAAAAAACCTCTTCTAAATTTTCACGACCATGTTTTTTTACCAATTCATCTGCTGTTCCATGATCAATGATCAGGCCTTCTTTCATCATTAAAACGTAGTTACTAAGCCTAGTAACCTCATTCATATTATGCGAGGCTAACAGGATACTAATGTTGTTTCTTTTTTTATAACTTTCTAAATAAGATCGTACATAATCACCAGTATCAGGATCTAAACTAGCTGTAGGCTCATCTAGTAATAAAATTTTTGGATCATTGATTAATGATTTTGCTAACGAAACTCTATTTTTTTGACCAGACGACAGCTCACCTGTTTTTTTATTGATAAAATTTTGTAAATTAAGATCCTCAATTAGTTCTTCAATTTTTTTATCTAAATTATTTACAAGATACATTTTTCCATAAACTTTAAGATTTTCTAGAACAGTTAATTTTTTTGGAAGTTCAACATAAGGGGAAGCAAAATTCATTTCGTCTAGGAATTGATGATTTGTATAATTTAATTCTTTTTCATTAATAAAAATATTTCCAGACGTTGGAGTAATTAATCCAAGTAACATTCCAATCGTCGTGGTCTTGCCGCAGCCATTTGGCCCAAGCAATGCCAAAGTCTCATTTTGATTAATTTTAAAATTTATTTTTTTTACAGCCTCTATATTAGAAAATTTTTTTTGTAAGTTTTTGACTTCAATTCTTATCATGATGAGGCTCTCTTTAACCTATCGTTGATTGCGATGCCAATACCATATTTTGGAATACTGTTGATAGAAATATTCTTGTAACCTTTCTTCTTTATCTCTCTAAATTTGGAATAAAGATTTTTAGCAGCCTCATCTAAAGACTTACTTTTGGACAAATAAAATATATTCGATGCTTTATATTGTGATTTACCGAACACAAGTAAAGCACCACCTTTTTTAAATTTTTTTTGATCAAGATAAATTGGTATACCTGGAGAGTAGTGAAGCTTCATTTGACCAGGTGATAGTATTTTTTTTGAATTATTCTTAGTTACATTTTTTAAAATTTTTTTAATATCAGAAATCGAGATTTTGCCTGGTCTTAAAATCTTAGGTTTTCCAATTAAATTAATTACAGAAGATTCAATTCCAATATTTGATTTTTTTCCATCCAATATAAATGCAATTTTATTTTTAAATTCATCATAAACATCTAAAGCTGAAGTAGGTGAAACATTATTACTTATATTAGCGCTTGGCGCAGCCAGGGGTAACCCCGCTAATTTTATGATTTTTCTAAAGTGGACATTAGCCGGAACTCTGCATGCAATGGTTCCATCCTGGCTTAATAAAATTTTTGAAATTTTTGATGATGGTTTAATTTTTAATACGTATGTAATGGGGCCCGGAGAAAACCTTTTATATAATTTATCTAAATATTTATTTGTTATCGTTTCTTTTTTTAAAGAAGTTAAGCTATCAAAATGAATAATGAGAGGGTTTTTTCTTGGCCTTTTCTTTATTTTATAAATTTTACTTACAGCAATTGTAGAACAGGCATTGCCCGCTAATCCATAAACAGTCTCAGTCGGCAATGCTACTAAACCATTTTTTTTTAAAATGTTTGCAAATTTTACTAAATTTTTGTTAGTAGGTTTAAAGATATTTGAATAGTTTACCATTTTGGAATACTTATTACGCATCAAAATTAAAATCTAGATATGAATAAAGAAAATAAAAACACAGATATAGAAAAAATGTCATTTGAGAAAGCAATGGACGAGCTTGAAACCATTGTATCAGATTTAGAAAATGGATCTATTGAATTAGAAGAGTCTATTGAAAAATATCAAAGGGGCATTCAATTAAAAAAACATTGTGATCAAAAACTAAAAGAAGCAAACATGAAAATTGATCAAATTGAAATTGATAAAAATGGTAATGTTACAGAAAAACCTTTCGTAAGAAAAAAAAAATAAATGTCAGATTTTAGCAAAGATCTAAAAATTGTTGCTAACAAAGTCGATGACTACTTAAAGTATTTTTTCCAAAAACAATCTGTTGATAGTAAACTATATGAGGCAATGAATTATGGCCTTTTTTCAGGTGGTAAGATGATCAGATCTTATCTAGTGCATGCAACTGCAAAAATGTTTGATGTGAAAGAGGAAGATTATATTCCTATAGCAGCAGCCGTTGAGTGCGTTCATAGTTACTCTTTAATACATGACGATTTACCATCAATGGATGATGATGATTTTAGAAGAGGCAAAGAAAGTACTCATAAAGTATTTGGAGAATATACAGCAATACTTGCGGGCAGTTCATTGCTTACAATGGCCTTTGAAATTATTTCGAATCCAGAATTCAAAATTGATCAAGAAAAAAAAATTCAAATAATCCATTCTTTATCGTCCTGTTCGGGACAACTTGGAATTGCTGGCGGCCAACACACTGATTTAAGTTTAAAAAGTGAAGATGCGACACTTGATAAAATTATAGATCTTCAAAATAAAAAAACAGGAGCACTAATGGGATTTTGCACAGAGTCTTCTGCCATTTTATCTGATCAAGAAAAACTAAAAATTAAATTTAAAAACTTAGGAATTAGAGTTGGTTTACTCTTTCAAATTGCTGATGATTTTTTAGACAAATATGGAAATAAAGAAGAACTCGGTAAGCCTGTTCAACAAGATGAAAAAAAAGGAAAAAATACTCTCATTAATTTTGTTGGTGAAGAAAAAACTCGTGAGCTTATAGAAAGTTATAAAAATGAAATTGAAGATGAAATTAAAGATTTTAATAATAAAGAATTATTATTAAATTGTATTTATTATATTTTAAAAAGAAGTAATTAGTGTTCTCTTAATTCTTTTGGTAATTTAAATTCTACATTCTCTTTGACTATCTCAACTTCTTGAATATTGACACTCCTCAACTCTTTAATTTTTGTAATTAAGTTCTCTACCAGTATATCGGGCGCAGAAGCTCCTGATGAAATTCCGATTGTCTTCGATGTTTTTATCAGATCTTCAGGTAACTCAAACTCATGATGAACTAAAAAGCTTTTTCCACAGCCATTCTTTTGAGCTACTTCAACTAGACGTTTTGAGTTTGATGATTGCCGACTACCTACCACTAAAAAAAGATCACATTTTGCAGCAATATTTTTAACAGCAGCCTGCCTATTTGTTGTTGCATAACAAATATCACTTTTAATGGGCTCTTTGATATTGGGAAACTTTTCTTTTAATTTCTCTAAAATATCTTTTGTATCATCAACCGAGAGAGTTGTTTGCGTTATGTAGGCTAGTTTTGAATTATTTTGTTCCAAATGTTGAATGTCATCTTCATTTTCTATTAATGTTATAGATCCTTCTTGTAATTGCCCCAAAGTTCCAGTCACTTCAGGATGGTTTTTGTGGCCAATTAAAATAATTTGATATCCCTGCCTATTTAATTGCTCTGCCTCTCTGTGAACTTTAGAAACCAAGGGACATGTTGCATCGATAAACTCTAAATTCTCAATTTCAGCATCTTTGTAAACTTTTTTTGCAACCCCATGTGCTGAAAAAATTACAGGGCGAGTCTTGTCTTTTACTTCTTCAAGTTCATCTACAAATATGACGCCCTTTTTTTTTAGAGTTTCTACAACATATTTATTATGTACAATTTCATGCCTTACATAAACTGGGGCACCAAATTTTTTTATACTTTTTTCAACAATTTCAACAGCTCGATCAACTCCTGCACAAAACCCTCTTGGAGCACAAAGTAAAATATTTAATTTTTCAGACATTCTTTTTCTCTATTATTTCTAATATTATATGCGGCAAAGTCAGTGAGGCCAAGCCAATGAAGATAGTTTTTATTAAATTTTCAACAAGTGTATCTTGCAAATAGAAAACAAACAATATCGCACCTAATGCTGTTATGATTGTTAATGGTAAAGCTTTTATAGCGAATAATCTTAATCCATGAATATGATCATTGTTATCTAGCTCTTTCGATTGTCTAAGAATATGTTTAGTGGAATGAATAAAGCAAAAATACAATGTAAATGCCAGTATTAATGGGAGAAAATAAAACGCAAAAAATATTAATAGCACTTCAAGTGAAAAAAATACAAATTGGCTTAATTCTTTTTTCAAAATCAATAAAGATCCAAGAATTAACAAAACAATATTTGTAAAATAAATGATAGAAATATATTCAATTAAATTTGGATAATTGGCTATATCAACCATTAGATACTTAAAGAAAAGAATAGCTGTCTCAGTGTTATATTGAAATGATAAGCTTATTACTAATAGGCCTTTTAGAAAGCTTATAAAATAAAATATTAGATTATTGCCATTATAGAAAAAACTTAAATCCTCCTCACCGAAGTGAAATGCAGATATCATTAAGAAAAAAAACAAGGTTATTGGTGGAAATTGCAACCAAAGAAAAATTACTAATAATGCCAACAAAATATATGCTGGATAAAAAGCTAAGAACCATTTTTTTTTAAAAATAGGTTTAAATATTTTTTTTCCTCTTAGGTGATCAAGTGCACCGTGAGATGCTCCTAGTGAAAAAATTAAAAAAAAACAAAAAAATAATAATTGGATATCATCAAATATTATATTGAGTTTAATTAAAAAAAAGGATGTTAGGCCAATAAAAACAAAACATGATACAAAGATTGAATAAACTTTATTAATATTCATAAATCAATTTAGCAAATTTTTTAAAAAAATACCTTTTGGCATTTTTTTAATTATATTTAAGTCATCCTTAAAATTACTACAGCTTGATAGAAACTTAATCACACTTTCATGATTATCTTGATCAAAAATTTTATAAAATATACCAGGCATCAAATCAGCATTTTGCTTTAAAACTTTGATAAATAAACTGTCTAGTAACTCGTATTTTTTATCAATAGGATAAATATCCTTGTTAGACATCTCTAAAAGTAATTTTTTTGTAATTAATTTGGACTGTTTTTGAACATAGGTAAAAGTGTATCCTGTGCTCATACGATTTACATTTCCCCTTAGACCAATTTCAAAATAGTTTTTTTGGTTAGACAAATCTCTTCTAAACATTGGTATTGCACCAATCTCTTCTCTTAAAATTTTATACTCTTTAATATTTGGAAATTTACTTTCAATATATCTCTTTAACTCAATCTCATATTCCTCTTTTTCTAATTTTGTTATGATTGAAAGCCAGGTAGTTTCTATAAGTGCTCTTTTACTGTCGAAAGGTAAAGTATAAAAAAAATGTACGCCATTTTTTTGTTCACAATCAAAGTTCATTAACTCAACGTTTTCATTATCAAATTGATTATCATTCGTTTCAATTTCAATTCCATAAAAATGTTGGTATAATTTTCCAAGTTCCATTTCAGGTATACGAGAGTCAAAAATTTTATTTGAATGAATCACTTCATTATTAGTTTGAATTTCATAAATATTATCTTTGTATTTAATTCCTTTCACTTCTGTATTGAGACAAATTTTATGTGAATTTGATATCTGATTAATAATTTTATTATAAAACTTTAAACTATTAATTGATTGGTAGGGGAATTGCTCACTATTAAATTCCTTTATTTGATCTTTGTGTTTTATTTCAACGCTACTCCATTGTTTTTCCAAACAATCATCAAATTCATGCTCATCTACTCTCCAGAAAGACCATGTTCTGTCTTTTTTAAATTCTTTTTTTTTATCAATAATGATTACTTTTAAATTTAGTTTTTGTTCAAGAAAAATTTGATACGCTAAAGATAATCCAGAGCATCCCGCACCTATTATTGCTACATCATAAACCATTAAAATCTAAAATATGGAGTATGGAGTTTTGCTGTTTCATGATCTGAAATTATTGAACCCAAGTATTTTGACTGACGAAAGTAAAGTTTCATAAAAATTATAATTTTTTCTAAAATATTTAAATATGATCTATTTTTTAAAAAAATATTTTTATGGTTTAGTATTTTGAAGCCGATCGATTGATACAAATGACCAGCTAGCAGTATGCTAAATTTATTTTTGTTTGGTATATGCGCAATACCTTTCATTCCACTCTCATAATATTTATTTGCAGTATTTAAAATTTCTTGAGTAATAGTAAAAATAGCATCTTTATTAACCGGATCTAAAATATCTTTGTTGGAAACGGTATTAAGCATATCTTTTGGAATATAAATTCTTTTGTTGAGGAAGTCTTCTTTGATGTCCCTTGAAATGTTTGTCAATTGCATACCAATTCCAAGGTCTAAAGCAAATTTCCATGCATTTTTATCCTTTGCTCCAAGAATTTTGGCCATTAAGCCTCCAACTGTCCCAGCTACTTTGTAACTATAGATAATTAGATCTTTTAGAGTTTGAGGTTGTTTAAAGTCCAAGTCAGCTTTTACGCCATCTATCAAATCATCAATAAAAATTTGGTCTAAATTAAATTCTTTTTGCAATTCTTTAAATGCAATATTCACATTATTTTTTGATATTACACTCCTGTAGTCCTCAACTATTACATCGACTTTCTCTTTATTATTTAATCCTAGGTCTGCAGCATCATCTAATTGCCTGCAAAATGCATATAGTACAGCAGAATTATTAAGCGTTTCCTTGTCTAAAAGAAGCCCAGCAAAATAAAACGATTTTGCATGGTGTTTTAAAATTTTTTTGAATTTTTTACTCATTTTTGATTTCTAAATTATCTAGAACTTTTGCTGATGACAGAACTCCTGGAATTCCTGCTCCTGGATGCGTTCCAGCTCCCACAAAGAATAAATTGTCCAAAACTTCTGATTGATTATGAAATCTAAAATATGCTGATTGAGTAAAGATAGGCTCAATTGAAAAACCAGAACCATGTTTTGTGTTGAGGTCTTTTTCAAAATAATCTGGTGTTATAAATATTTCTGCTTCAACATTGTCACTTAAACCTGGCATACATGTATCTTCTAATTTTTTTATTATTTTATTTTTAAATTCCTCTCCTTTTAACCCCCAATTAATATTTGATTGATTATTTGGAACTGGAACAAGTACATAAAAACAATCTTTGCCATCTGGTGCCATAGACTTATCTGTAGCTGATGGTCTGTGTAAATAATAACTAAAATCATCATCTAGCTTTTTGCTATTAAAAATTTTATTTAACAAATCTTTATGAGATTTACCAAGATATATAGTGTGATGCTCGATATTTTGATATTTTTTTTTAGTACCAAAATAATAAACAAACAAACCCATAGAATATTTAAGCCTTTTCTGTTTTAAATTAAATACTGCATTTTCAATTTTTGGATTAATAAATTCATCATACACTTTTGGTGGGTCAGCATTACACACTAAGGTGCTTGCCTCAATTTCCTGACTATCATTTAAAATAATATTAGTTACCTTTTTATTTTTATGATTTATTTTTATAACCTCTTTACCCTTTATTATTTTGATACCAACTTCATTCATTAATTTTTCTAATGCGTTTATAATATTGCCAGTCCCACCCATGGAATAGTGTACACCCCATTTTCTTTCTAGAAATAAAATTAAAGCATAGATGGATGTTGTGCTATAGGGATTTCCTCCAACTAGAAGAGGATGAATTGTAAATGCTTTTCTTAATTTCTCATTTTTAATATATGAGGAAACAAAGGTATATACAGAATTATAACTTTTTAATTTAAACAATGATGGTATTTGCTTGATCATAAACAAAACTTTATGGAAAGGTTTGTCAGCTAATTTTAAAAATCCAATATTAAAAATTTTTTCAGATTGCTTAAGTAGCTTTTCAAAGCCCTCCTTATCCTCAGGATTAACTTTTTCAACTTGGCTTAGCAAATCTCCCAGGTCTTCTCCGTAATTTAGTTTTGTCAGATCATCAAAAATAAACTGGTACCAAATTTTTAAAGGAACAATTTTTATATAATCTTCATGTTTCTTATTAAATAGTTGAAACAATTCATAAATTAGATGGGGTGCAGTTATAACGGTAGGTCCTGCATCAAAAGTATACCCATCTTTTTTAAAAACTCTCGCTCTTCCCCCAAGATCATTATGTTTTTCAATTAAAGTAACGTCATGACCTTTTGCTTTTAGTCTCAAAGCAGCTGCGATACCTCCAAATCCAGATCCTATTACAATTGTTTTATTTGAACTTGTCATCTTGTTATCGATTGAAATTATCTTAAAAGTTGTATTTTTTCAGGAAAAAAACTTCTTTTTTGTGGATTTATTTAATTTTAGGGCTTTTTCTATTGTCAGAATATGAGTATAAACTGTCGCATCTTAGGCGAGTCACTAAAGGCTCTCCTAAATTTTGTTTAAACAAAAAGGAGAAATATGAAAAACGTAATACTACAGTCAAATGACTTCACTGGAGTATCTTTCTGGTTGATTTCAATGACTATGTTAGCTGCTACTGTATTTTTCTTTATCGAGAGAAATTCAGTAAAAGCATCTTGGAGAACTTCTGTTACTCTATCAGGTCTTGTTACAGGTATTGCATTCGTGCATTACATGTACATGAGAGATGTATGGGTAACAACTGGTACTTCGCCAACTGTATTCAGATATATTGACTGGTTACTAACTGTGCCGTTACTGATGATTGAATTTTACTTCATTCTATCAGCGGTAAAGAAAGTATCTGGCGGAATATTCTGGAGACTATTAGTAGGTACTATAGTGATGTTAGTAGGTGGATACTTAGGTGAAGCTGGATACATTGGTATCAATGCTGGTTTCATTATTGGTATGGCCGGTTGGATTTACATCCTATATGAAATATTTGCTGGTGAAGCAGGCAGAGAAGCAAAAAAATTAAAAGGTGCTGCTGCAAGCTGTTTCGAATTCTGTAAGTGGATCGTAACTATCGGTTGGGCTGTATATCCATTAGGTTACCTATTTGGTTATATGACTGGTTCAGCGGACGAAGTTTCGTTAAATATCATTTACAACTTAGCAGACTTTATTAACAAGTTGGTCTTTGGTTTAGTGATCTGGCATACAGCTAAGTCACTTACTCCTGCGTCAGCGAAGTAGTAAGGCTTAAAGTTTAATTAAAGGCCCACTTCGGTGGGCCTTTTTTTTTACCTATTTCAAAATTTTTTGTTTCAAGTTACAATCTAGTATGAGCAAAACTCCTCTTCTTGATAAAATAAATTACCCTCATGATTTAAGGTTATTAGATAAAAAAAATTTAAAGACATTAGCAAAAGAGCTTAGAGAAGAGATGGTAGATGCGGTATCTATAACAGGTGGTCACTTGGGAGCTGGGTTGGGTGTAGTAGAATTAACTTTAGCCATCCATTATATTTTTGATACACCAAAAGATCGATTAATTTGGGATGTGGGTCACCAAGCTTATCCTCATAAAATTATTACCGGCAGAAGAGATAGACTTAGAACCATTAGACAAGGGGGAGGTTTGTCCGGGTTTACGAAAAGGTCTGAAAGCGAATATGATCCTTTTGGAACAGCTCATAGTTCCACTTCA
>CBFHHD010000006.1:0-20534 GCA_965655605.1 Candidatus Pelagibacteraceae bacterium
TAAGACGAAAGGCCATCCTCTTTTGTCTCATGTCTATAATTATTCAGATGATCTTCTGTTAGTCGTCCTTCTAAAAAAGCTCTAGCATAAACTCCCGTTGATGAATGTGGTTGAAAAAAAACTAAATCAGACTCTTTGCCGCCTTTAAAGAAATGATTAAATCCTGTTTCAAATATTTCAGCGCAAGATGCATAGCTAGCAATATGTCCGCCTACACCACCATAATTATTGTTAGCTTTCATAACCATGACCAAAGCATTCCATCTTAAAATAGCTGTAACCTTTTCTTCAATATGCAGATCCCCAGGATAAACTCCTTGGTCGTGTTGTGAAATTGTATTTCTATAGGGCGAGTAGGGTAATGGTGAATATAAAACTCTTAATTCCTTAGCTCTTTGTTCTACAGCTTCTAAAATTGTTTTAGCACCTTCTCTGCCAGATCTTTGAATAACACCCTCTAAAGATTGTATCCATTCCTGTATCTCTTCTTGGTCAAGATTATCAAAAATTTTATTAAATTTTTCAGAACTCATATACAAAAAAAATATTTGTTATATTAAGTTAAAATATTGAATTTATGAACTGGATAATTGTTACTATTTTTGCCGCTTTTTTACAGAATCTCAGATTTACATTACAAAAAAATATTAACAAAAAAGTTTCAACCTTTTCGTCATCTTATGTACGGTTTGCTTTTTCTTTACCATTTACTGTTGCTTTATTTTTTATTTATTTTCAAAGTTTTGAGATGATTAAAATTTGCTTAGAAAATAATGATTTTATAATTTTTTTTATTTTAGCCTCTATTTCACAAATCATATTTACTTTTATACTATTATATTTATTTCAATTTTCTAATTTTATAATTGGAACTTCATTGAGTAAAACAGAGGTGATACAAATAGCGCTTCTTGAGTTTATAATTTTAGGCGATAAATTAAATTTTTTTGTAGTCTTGGGAATCGTTCTTTCAACGATTGGGGTAATCGTTTTTACTGTAAAAAACGTAAATCTTTTTTTTAAAAATTTATTTTCAAAAACGACAATAATTGGAATTATTAGTGGATTATTTTTAGGGTTAAGTGTTGTTCTGTACCGTGCAGCAGCTCTTAGTTTAGAAGATGTAGAGTCAAACTTCGAGAAGGCATTATGCACACTTTTTTTTGGTGTTTCATTTCAAACTATTATTATGACAATTTACATTTTAATATTTGAAAAAGATCAATTTAAAAAACTTTACGATAACAAGTATCAATGTTTGCTTGCAGGATTTTCAGGATTTTTAGCAACATTATCATGGTTTTATGCGTTCACTTTAGTTCAATCTTCCTTTGTCAGAGCTTTAGGTCAAATTGAATTGGTATTTAGCTACATATCATCAACATTATTTTTTAAGGAAAAAGTAAAATTAATCGAGATTATTGGCATACTTATTTTTGTAACTGGAGTTGGAATAATTTTAGTTTTTAAATAAAGCTAAATTAGAACTAAAATCATCAACAATTTTAAGTAGGTCTTTTCCCTTTTCAGTAAGCTTAATTCCACTTCTCATATTTCTATCAAAAACTTTGAAACCAAGATCATTTTCCAAACTAATGATATCTCTACTAAAAGTTGATTGTGATTTTTTTAGTTCTTTTGATGCGATGTTAAAGCTTCTAAATTTTGCAATTTCTTTAAAGGTTTCTAATTTTTTCCAATTCATAATTATATAATATTGGTATTTTAAAACTTAAAAATTATTATTTTTGCAACACAGTTATGATTTAGATTAATAGCAGGGCCCAGATTATACCTGGACCCAAGTTACATTTAACAAAAAGGTTATTGGTTATTTATATTTATAATTAATCATTCTAGAATTATTATTCTTGCAATTCAGCTATGCTTTTTTTATGTAAAAAAAAAGGCCCGGATGTTTCACCGGGCCTTCATGTAACTAACTAAACTTAAGGGATTGTTTAGTCTCGTATTGAATATGCAACTACGCCAATTTCAGCTTTGTCTGTTCCTTTAAGCTGAGCTTCATCGCTAACTCTAATTCCAAATGTTGATGCCATTGCTTTCCATATTATAAATGACACCGCAAACACAAATCCTATAACGCTAATCACGCCTAGTAATTGTGAACCAAATGCTGCATCACTATTTGTAAATGGAACAGCTAATGTGCCCCAAATACCTGCAAACATGTGTACTGGTATTGCGCCAACAACATCATCAATTTTTAATGTATTAAGTAACTTAGTACCCGCTACAACAATTGCACCACCTACAGCACCAATTGAAATTGCTGCTATCGGCGTAGGAGCTAATGGTTCTGCTGTAATCGCAACTAATCCACCTAAAGCACCGTTCAACATTAATATGACATCAGTTTTACCTGTCATAAATCTTGTGATTAATGCACATGCTACAACACCTGCACAAGCTGCAAGGTTTGTATTAATGAATATTTTCGCAATTGCAGTCGCGTCATCAACTGTACCAAGAGCAAGTTGAGAACCGCCGTTAAAACCAAACCAACCGAACCATAAAATAAATACTCCAATAGTTACTTGTGGTATTGATGAATTTGCAAATGGTGGCATTGGTTTATCAGTTTTAGATTTACTAAATCTTCCTAACCTTGGACCCAAAACAATAGCTCCAGCCAAAGCAGCAGCACCACCCGCAGCGTGAACTAGTGTTGAACCTGCAAAATCAGAGAAACCAGCTTTTGCTAACCAGCCTCCACCCCACTGCCAACCCATTTCGATTGGGTAAATTATACCTGTTAAAATTGCAGTAAAAATAAAGAAAGGCCAAATTTTTATTCTTTCAGCTAATGTTCCTGATACAATTGATGCAGTTGTTGCACAAAATACCATTTGAAAGAACCAATCAGATCCATCAGAGTAACCTGTTTCTAATGAAGATGCATCGCTCCATGGAGCAAAAGAACCAATATAACCGCCCTCTGGAATTCCATAGGCTAAATTGTAACCTCCAAGCCAGAACATAATTCCCGCTATAGAAAATAGTCCAATGTTTTTTGCAGCAATAGTAGAAACACTTTTTGATGTTACCATTCCAGACTCTAGCATTGCAAAACCTGGCGCCATAAACATTACTAGAAAACCACAAATTAAAAACAACAATGTATTAAAAATATATTGTGTTTCAGCTCCAACCTTACTTTCGGCAGAAAAACTTGGCTCCACTAGAAATATTAAAGCGAATAATGCAAAGCATATATAATGACTTATTTTTTTCATTTTATTCTCCTTAATTAAATTTTAGTTATGCAATTTTTAAAATGTTTTAGATCTAGTAACAGTGTTAAGATGATGGATCAGATAGTTGAAAAACCGATATCTAAAAATGGAATGGCTGGGTTGTAAATATAAGATTATGTGGTGTGCCTAAATTTAACTAACAGGGGACAAAAAGTGAGCAAACCTAAGCACACAATTACTTACTAATAGTATTCGTTTATATTGTAATTAAAAATGGCTTTGTTTCGCGTATTACGATTCTAAATTCTATTTAAATGGGGTTTTTCCTAGCTTTTTCAATATACTTTTTTCGCAGTAATTTTGTAAATTCACCTGGTTTTCCCATTCCAACTTTGCGGTCATTAATTTTTACAACGGGCGTTACAAAAGTAGTTGCGCTTGTCACAAAAGCCTCATTAGCATCCTGAGCTTCAATGATGGTAAAGTTTTTTTGGTCAATTTCATAATTTAATTCTTCTGCACATTCCCTTACAACTTCTCTGGTAATACCTTTTAAAATCAAATTATCAGCGTGCCGAGTAATAACGGTTTTGCCTCTAATGATCCATGCGTTGTTAGATGTGCCTTCAGTAATATAACCATTCCTAGTCATCCATGCATCATCATAACCCTCTTTCATGGCTTTAGATTTTGCAAAAGATGGATACAGTAATTGTACAGTCTTTATATCACATCTTTGCCACCTCAAGTCATCGATTGTCATGACAGAAATTCCCTCCAATGCTGCTTTATTGTTAAGAAGATCTTTATGCTGTGTGAATGCAGTTACTGTAAATTCAGTTTCCTTATTGGGAAAATTAAAATCTCTTTCAGCAACTCCTCTAGATACTTGGAGATAGATAACTCCTTGATCTAAATTATTTTTAGTGATTAATTCTTTATGGAAATTTCTTATTTCATCATGATTAATTGTTCTTGGGTAATCTAATTCCGTCATTGATCTGTCCAATCTTTTCATATGATTGTCAAAATCAATCATCTTTCCATCAATAACAGAAGTTACTTCATAAAGTGCATCACTAAAAAGTAATGCTCTGTCAAAAATTGAAACTTTTGCTTCTGTCTCATCTAAGTACTCTCCGTTTAAATAAACTGTTCTAGTCATAATGAATTCGCCTTTTCAAACTTGGTTCCAATGTAATCATTTAAATCTTTTAATTGAAAGATATTTCTTTTTACATTTTTATTATCTTTGTTTGGGTAATCAGATCTAAAATGCGTACCCCTGCTCTCTGCTCTTTGTAATGCCGCATAAGTGACTAACTTGGATACCGTTAACATATCTTTGAGTTTGGCTGATAACTTTTCTGCTTCTCTCTCAATTCTAAAAAATTCTACAAACGCTTGATTTAAGGTTCCACTATTTCTTTCAACACCAACAAATTTATGCATGGCTGATCTTAATTGCCAAATATATTTTTTTGCACGAATCTTACTGATTGTTTTTTCCTTAGGAATATAATTTTCTATATTTACTATCTTAAGACTCTTTTTTGGAGGCTCAGTATTAATTTTATTAGCAATTCTTTTTGCAAATACAAACGCTTCTAGTAAGGAATTACTTGCCAATCTATTTGCACCGTGAGCTCCTGTTGAGCTGCATTCTCCACAAGCCCATAAACCTTTAACGCTGCTTTTTCCATCTATATCAACTTTAATGCCTCCCATATGATAATGGGCTGCGGGAATAATTGGAATTAAATCATTTTTTGGATCTATCGATGCGTCTTGCAAGCACTTAAAAGCAGTTGGAAATTGTTTTTCAAAATTTATTTTAAAATGTCTACAATCTAGAAAAGTAGAGTGACCTTTTAATTTATGTGTATGAATTGATCTTGAAACGACATCTCTTGGTGCAAGCTCACCCTCTTCATGATCATTAAAAATAAAACGATTATTCTTTTCATCAACAATATATGCACCCTCGCCTCTAATTGCCTCGGTCAAAAGTGGAGCAGGGTCCAAACCGACGTCCAAAGCAGTTGGATGAAATTGAACAAACTCTAGATCAACTAATTCTGCACCAGCATGTGCCGCCATTGCAATAGCTTCACCATAAATATCTCTAGGATTTGTTGTATGGGCATAAACACTGCCAATGCCACCTGTTGCCAAAACAATATTTGGTGCCTGAAAGAAAATAAAATTATCAACTACTTCATTTTTATGAATATGGCCCATGATCCCATAACAATTATTTTCTTTTTGAATGATATGATCTACGGAAACATCTTCGACAATTGTAGCGTGACCCTGTTGTTTTAAATATTTTATTAAATGTTCGACGATATATTTTCCTGACTGGTCTCCATTAATTTTTAATACTCGTCTAAATGAGTGTGCAGCTTCTTTGGACAAACTGAATTGTCCATTTTTTTTATCAAAATTAACACCAATACTCTCCAAAAAATTAACAATTTCATTCGCTTCTTCAGTAATTGTCTTAACGGCAAGTGTGTCACTCAAACCAGAGCTAGCTTTAATGGTGTCATCAAAGTGTACTTTAGGGTTATCATCTTTAGTTACAGATGCAGCAAGACCACCTTGGGCCCAAGCGCTTGAAGACATTTCTCCAATTTTTCTTTTAGTAACCAGCGTAACTTTACGTGGATAAAGTGATATCGCCGTCATTAAGCCTGAAATTCCTGAGCCAACAATTACAACGTCTGATTTATAAATACTTTCCATAGTTAGATATTAGTATATATAAACTTTCATGAAAATTTTTTTAGTAGTCATTTTGTCATTTTTTATCTCATTAAATGCTTATTCAGCTGGAAGTGATAGTAGCAGCTCATCTGCAAAGCCAAAATCTTATAAAGATGCGGTTAAACTCATTAAAAAAGAAAAGTACAACGATGCAGTTGAGGTATTAGAAAAAATTTTAAGTGAAAGTAAAAATCAGAAAAATCCTGATATTTTAAATGAGTATGCTTTCGCTTTGAGAAAAAGTGGAAATTTAAATAAAGCTGAAACTTTTTACAATAAAGCCCTTAGCATTAAACCAGATCACAAAGGTGCTCTTGAATATATTGGAGAACTTTATGTGGACACTAAAAGAATGGGCGAAGCTAAGGAAGTATTAGTTAAACTTGAGAACTGTAAGTGTCCTGAGTACTCTGAGCTAAAATCTTATATCGATCAAGCTAATTAGAAGCTTCCAAAAGCTTTAAAACACAGTCACCAAATTTTTCTGTTTTTGGTTTGAAACCTAGATCCTCACATTGTTTTTTAAATTTTGTTAAATCAACATTTTTATTTGATTTCTTTTTATTTTTTTTCTTTTTAGATTTCGGTTGATCTTCTTTTTTTCCAACTTTTTTTAATACTTTTGCAAATTCATACTTGGAAAAATTAATATATTTTATACTACATTTTTTAGCGTCTTCGATTTTTAGCTTTTTACCATCTCTTGTGGTTAAGTTTTTTACCTTGGTTTCGCTACAATGATCTAAGGCTAAATTAGCAAAAGTATCTCGAGTTAATTCTGCATCATCAATTTCTTTAGGCTTTAAGTATTCACACTTTGATAATATCGATACACCCTTCTTACCAATACATTTAGATTTTCTGTCACCAAAAAAATGATGTTTGCTATTATAGATGTGCTGATTAACAGTTTCTTTTCCATTCACTTTCATTTTCTGTGAAAGTAATGCTAAATATTTTGGTTTAATTTCAAGGTGTTCTTCAAGTTTGAACCAATAGGGTTTGGATTTTGAGTAATTATCAGCATATGCATCTAACTTATTATAGCCAAGTTTTACTAATTTTTCATAGTCATCTGGTCCTAATTTTTTTTCTGCAAGACAGTGTGAAGAAAAAAAAACAAAGAAAGTAAATATAAACCTAAACATTTTGTAATTTTTGTATCAATTGACTTTATTAAGTCAACATAGTTAAATATTGAAATGTTTGATAATATTAAAGTAACTCCAAATAAGAATAATGTTGGTGCATTGATCGAGGCAGAGCTGTCTAAGTTCAATGACAAAATGATTAATGAGATCAAAGATGTTTTAGCTGACTACGGAGTTGTTTTTTTTAGAAATCAAAATTTAGACTCCAAAACATATATTCAATTTGCAAAGGAATTTGGAGAACTTGCAGATTACCCAATGCTTAAAGGTTTAGAAGGATACCCAGAAGTCACAGTTGTTGAAAAAAAACCAGACGAACAAATCATGTTTGGAGAAGGTTGGCATACTGACTCTACATACACGAAGGAACCACCAAGATTTACAATGTTATATTCCATTAAAACTCCTGAAAAAGGCAAAGGTAATACTATGTTTGCATCTCAATATAGAAGCTATGAGACCTTAGATGACCAGATCAAAAAAAAAATAAATGGTTTAAAAGCTGTTTTTAGTGCAGATGGGCCCATCTCAAAAACAAGACAAAACAGAGTAAGTGAAAAGGGAACCGGCATTGATCCTAAATCGCTAAGTGCAATTCATTCGATTGTAAAAGAAAATGAAAGAAATAAAAAAAAATCACTTT
Organism: Candidatus Pelagibacteraceae bacterium; assembly: GCA_965655605.1. Lineage (GTDB taxonomy): Bacteria > Pseudomonadota > Alphaproteobacteria > Pelagibacterales > Pelagibacteraceae > HIMB114. The sequence goes on from CBFHHD010000006.1 coordinate 7,782, forward strand.
ATTTATCTCCTGGTCATGTAATTAAAATTTGTGATTTAGAAGAAAGCGAAAGCAAAAAATTAATGAAAGAGTTATTTGACCATCAAACAAAGGATGAATTTACCTATGGTTTTGAATGGGAACCTAATTGTCTAGCTCTTTGGTCAAATTATTCAGTCTTACACAATCCTACAAACGATTTTAATGAACATAGAGTAATGCATAGAATTACAATTCAGTAATTACCAAGGTAATTCGGAACCATCCCAATTAAAAAATTTACCAGACATTGATTGATTAATTTCATTTATTATTTTAATTAAATTTTTAGCTGATTCTTTTGGCTCTTGTATTTTGAGATTTGATTTTTGAAATGGCTCTGACAAAGAAGATTTTACTGTACCAGGATGGAGTGCGATAAAAATTGATTGTTTGTTTTTTACTTTCATTTCAATAGACGCAGTTTTAATTAATTGATTAAGCGCTGCCTTTGAAGCTCTATAGGAGTACCAACCTCCATAACCATTGTCGCTAATTGATCCTACTTTTGCTGATAAGGTTGCAAATACTGATTTATTTTCATTATCTAACAATGGCGCAAAATGTTTAATTAACAGTGAAGGTCCAATCGCATTGATTAAAAAATTTTTCTTAGCAAACTCAATATTAATATTTTTAAGAGTTTTTTCAGGCATAAAATTATTATTTTTATCATGAAGAATCCCTGTGGCATCAAAGAGTAAAGATATTGGTTTATTTTTTTCTTTAATAAACTCTACAGCTTTTATAATTGTATTTTCATCATTGAAATCAATTGGAGGTGATGTTTTTGTTCCAATTTTTATAACCTCATTGAAACCTAGTGCATTTATTTCATCACCAATAGCATTACCTATTGATCCTGTTCCACCGATTATAATTGCTAAATTATTTTTATTCATAAAAAAAGGCCGTAATTAATATTACGGCCTTTTAAAAATTAATCAAACTTAAGCGTTTAATGCTTGATCTAAATCAGCAATGATATCATCGGAGTGCTCGATACCAATAGATAATCTTACATACCCTGGAGTTACACCTGCCTTTAACATATCAGCCTCATTTAATTGTGAGTGTGTTGTGCTTGCCGGATGTATTGCAAGCGATCTGGCATCACCAATATTTGCAACATGATAAAACATTTTCAAATTATTGATAAATTTTTTACCAGCTTCTATTCCACCTTTAAGCTCCATTCCCATCAAAGCACCGTTTCCACCTTTGAGGTATTTTTTAGCTCTGTCACCAATTTCACCGTCATGGAGTGTAGAATAAATGACCTTTTCAACATTTGAATGCTTTAATAAAAAGTCTTTTACCTTCTCAGCATTTGAACAATGTTGCTTCATTCTTAAAGCCACCGTTTCTAAACCTTGAATAATTTGAAAAGAATTAAATGGACTTATAGCAGATCCCAAATCTCTCAACAGAACCACTCTTGCTCTTATGATAAATGGAATGTTTGCTCCAGTTAATTGAGGTACTGCATCACCCCAAACTGCGCCATGATAAGATTGGTCTGGTTGCCAGATATTAGGCTGCCTGTCTTTGTTGACTGACCAATCAAAATTACCTGAATCTACTATGATACCTCCAATACTATTTCCATGTCCTCCGATGAATTTAGTTAGAGAGTGCATAACAAGAGCTGCGCCATGTTCAATTGGTCTACAAATAACTGGGCAGGCTGTATTATCCATAATAAGAGGAATTCCTAGAGGCTTTCCAATATCTGCAACTTCCTTAATTGGGAAAACCCTTAGTGAAGGATTAGGCAGTGTTTCAGCATAAAATAATCTTGTTTTATCATCAACTGCTTTTGCAAAATTTTCAGGATCAGCAGGATCAGCATAACGTACCTCAATACCCATTGCTTTTAGTGTATTATTAAACAAATTAACTGTTCCACCGTATAAATCTGTAGAGGATACAATATTATCACCCGCACTACATAAATTTTGAATTACAAAAGCTGAAGCGGATTGACCAGAACTTACACACAAACCTGCAACTCCACCTTCTAATGCGGCAACCCTTTCTTCCAACACATTATTTGTTGGATTCATAATCCTTGTATAAATGTTACCAAATTCCTTTAATCCAAATAAATTTGAAGCATGTTCTGCTGAATTGAATTGAAAAGCAGTAGTTTGGTGGATGGGAACCGCAACAGATGTTTGGCTTTCATCTTTTCTATAGGTTCCACCATGAAGACCAATGGTCTCTGGATTTTTACTTGATGTTGTCATTATTACTCCTTAGTTTTTATTTTTTGTCAAAATTATAACTAAGCTTTTGGGATATTCGCTTTAGCTGATACTTAGTCCGCAAGCTGTTTCAAATCGACAAATTTTAATATAATTTTTTTTAGTTTGAATCAAGTATTTCTTTAATTTTTTTTCTAAGTTTTTCATCTACCGTAAAATAATGGCCATCTTCTTCATGAATTGAAGTGCCCTTTGAATGAAATTTTAGAATATGGTTGTAAAAATTTTTTATATTAACTTTAATATTATTGCCATTATCATCCAATATTTTTACTAATTTCATTTCAAAATTTTTAGTTTTCCAAAATTATGCTTACTATTAATTGAAATATAACTTCTAAAACTTTTTTTATAATCTTTTAAAAGATCCAATGTAATTCTTTGATAAAAACTGATAAATATTTTTAGCTCGTTATTAGTCATCTGAAGTTTTTTGGCTATTTGTTGCTCTTGTTTTTTTCTCCATTTAAATACTTGGCTAAATGATGGGATTTTGAGAAAAACTGAAAAATCTGCTTTTTTATATATAGTTAAAGCATACTTTTTGCTCATAGAGTTTACATATTCTCTCCACTTCAAATTACGATCAAAATTCTTTTCCATTTGATTAACAGGTTTTTTTAGCTGTTTTGATACAACACCTTCATATCCAACACACCAACCCTCAAGGATAAAAACATCATATGGGAAGTTTAGATTAATAAATTTTGATTTTAAAATATCATCATGGCCTTTGGAAAAAAGAGGTAATTTGTACTTTATTTTTTTTCCTTTTTTAAAATTGCTTAATACATTCTTTAAAAGTTTAAGATTATGCGTACCCGGCACTCCTCTTGTCAAAAGTAAATTTGTAATTTTTTTTGAAATTTTTTCCCTATCTTTTTTACTTAGATAAAAATTATCAATAGATAAAACTAATACTTTAAGTTTCTTCTTTTCAAGTTCAGTTTTTATTTTGGATGAAAAAGTTGTTTTACCTGATCCCTGAGAACCAGAAATCAAAAAAAAAATATTCTTTTGTTTTTCTTTTAAATAAATAATTTTATTTGCTACTTCTTTGACAGTATTTAAGTAAGTATTGTTGATCACTTTTTTAAATTAATACAATTTTTGCTATTAAATTTTTCAACAATATCTTTTTTGGGATTTATATAAAATTGCCTTTCGCAAGTTATAATTAGTTGACTTTTTTTATATATGTAAATTTTATAAGGGGATTTGAAATCTATCTTTGAAGGTTCTCCTAATTTGGTTTTTAAATAACTACTTTTTTTACCAAGATACTGATTGAGAATTTTTTTTTCTTTATCCTGTGATTTTGAGACCTCTTTATCGACATAACTACATTGTGTTATTAGAAAAAAAGATGTGATTATTAAAAACTTTGATAAAAAACTCATTAAGTTATTTTATATTTTTTATTAATTAATGAAATACGATTTTATAATTATTGGCAGTGGAATTATTGCGCTAACATTAGCCTATAAGTTGAAACAAAAATTAAGCAATTCGAAAATTTTAATTTTAGAAAAAGAGAAAAATTCTATTTCTCATGGTTCAGGAAGGAATAGCGGTGTTTTACATAGTGGCATTTACTATGAGCCAGGGTCATTGAGGGCAAACCTTTGTGTCGATGGAGCAAAACAACTTAAAGAATATATCAAATCAGAAAATTTATGGATTGATGAATGTGGCAAAATACTTTTGCCTACATCTGAGTTTTCAAACTCAAATCTAGATAGCCTATATGAACGAGCCAAAAAAAATGGAGTTACAATTAACAAAATTTCAAAAAAAGATGTTGAAGAGATAGAGCCAAACGCAAACTGTCAATTTGATCATGCCCTTCACGTTCCTTTCACATCAGTGAGCAATCCTAAGCAAGTTTCAGAATCTTTAATTAACCAACTAATCAAAATGAATGTTGAGATAAAATATGGTGAAGAAGTTTTAAATATTAAAAATAACCAAGTTAATACTAACTCAAGGCCTTACAATTCAAATCATATTTTTAATTGTGCTGGTTTATTTGCTGATCAAATTGCTAAGCAATCAGGTTTAGAATTTAGATACAGTTTTTTACCTTTTAAAGGTAAGTACTGGAAAATTAAAAATAACAATTTTAAATTAAATCACCTAGTCTATCCCATTCCTGACTTACGATATCCATTTTTGGGTTTGCATTCTTCTCACAATTACAAGGGTGATTTTTATATTGGTCCAAGCTCAACGCCTGTATTTGGAAGAGATCAGTATGATGGGTTAATTGGAAATAATTTTAGTGAAGCGTTTGAATTATTTACCGAGTTTTCAAAAAAAATAATATTGAATCAAAATAAATTAAGAACTTTAGCTTTTCAAGAGATTGGTCTTTTATCCAAACAGGGATTTTACTCTCAAGTAAAAAAGATGTTTAAAAATTTAAAGGCTAATGACCTTGAACTATCTGCTGACAAAGTTGGAATTAGATCTCAAATTTTTGATCCAAATAGCAAAAGTCTAGTTAATGATTTCGTAATTATAAATGACAAGAATACTACCCATGTTTTAAATGCAATTAGTCCAGCATGGTCAGCATCTTTTGCCTTTGCTGATCATTTAATTAATGAAGCTCGTATATGAGTATCCCAATTATAAATCACGCAGACTACGTTGCACAAATCGGAGACGATCACAGATTTCCAATAAAAAAATTTGGTGAGCTTATAAAACTTCTTAAAAAGCAAAATATCGCAACTGATAAAAATACCTTTAGGCCAAATGAAGTATCCATTCCAACTCTTCTCAACATTCATACTAAGGATTATGTCGACAAAATTAATACATTATCACTTAGTAAAGATGAAATTAGAAAACTTGGTTTTCCTTTAGTGGAGAGTGTTAGGCGTAGATCCTTTGTTGCAACGGGTGGTACTGTTCTGGCATCAAAGCTAGCTCTTAAAAATAAACTTGCATGCAATACCGCAGGTGGTTCTCATCATGCCTTTTCAAATCAAGGTAATGGTTATTGTGTTTTTAATGATGTGGCAGTTGCAGCTAAAAACCTACAACAGAATTGTAATATTAAAAATATTTTAATATTTGATTTGGATGTACATCAAGGTGACGGCACAGCTAAAATCTTTGAACATGATGAAGCAATTTTCACTGTAAGTGTTCATTCTAAAAAAAACTATCCTTCAAAAAAACAAGTGAGCAATCTTGATTTGGAGTTGGAGGATAATACTAGAGATGAAGAATATCTAAATATTGTAAATAATTTATTAAATAAAGTTAACCAAATGAAATTTGATTTTGTATTTTATGTTGCGGGTGTTGATATTCATGAAAATGATAGATTAGGAAAATTAAAAATAACAGAAGACGGTGTTAAAAAGAGGGAAGAGCTCGTTATTAAAAATTTTTTTAAGAAATCAGTGCCTCTATGTGGTGTTTTAGGGGGTGGTTATAATAAAAACTTTGAACAATTAGTCAGACTGCACTCTTTACTACATTCTACATGCAAAGAAGTAAGTGAAACTTGTTAGATTGTAACCAACTCCTCTGATGATGTTGGATGAACTGGAACTGTTTGTTTTAAATCATCTAAATATAACCCTTTATCAAAAGCAATAGCTAGCGACTGTATAATTTCTGCTGCAGAGTCCCCTATATAAATCAAACCTAAAACTTTTTCATTTTTTGGATCATACAAAACTTTTATAAAAACCTTATTTTTCTTTACATCCATGAACGAGTGTTTCAGAGGATTAAATTCTGTGCTTAAAACTTTATATTTTTTCTTCATTGTCTTTAGGTCATTTTCTCCAAATCCAACTGACCCAACTTCTGGCTGGGTAAATATCGCTGAAGCAACTTTATTATAGTCTAATTTTAATTTTGCTTTTCTTTTATTTAGATGGTCAAATAAAATCATAGCCTCTCGAATTGCGACTGGTGTTAAGTTTTTTCTATTTGTTACGTCGCCAATTGCATAAATGCTCTTATCCGTTGTTTTAGAATCTTTATTAACTTTTATAGCTTTATTTCTTTCGATTTTTACATTTGTAGTTTCTAAATTTAAATTATTAATATTTGGCGATCTTCCAATTGCATAAATGAGTAAATCAGTTGTGATAGTTTTTTTATTCGTCTTAATAATTATTTTTTTTCCTGATTTCTTAATTTCTTTTAAAGATGTTTCAGAATGAATTTTAATGCCTTTTTTTATTGCATTGTCTAAAACTCTTAAACCGATATCTTTATCAAAATCATTCAAAACAGTTTTTTTTCTGATGACTAAATTAACTTCAAAGTTTAAGTTTTTTAATAAGTATGCAAACTCTAGAGCAATATAACCACTTCCAACAATTGATATTTTCTTTGGTAATTTCTTTAATTCAAAAAATTCATCGGAACTAATTCCGTAATGAGAACCGGGAATACTAGGATAATTCGGGGCAGAACCGGTTGCTATTATTACATTTTTCTTTGCTTTTATTGAATGTTTTTTGTTACTTAAATAAATTTCATTTGAACTTATAAATGAACCGTGATCTTGAATAATTTGGACTCCAGCTTTTTTTAAATTTTTAATATAAATCTTATTTAGTCTGCTTATTTCTTTATTTTTTTTTAGAACTAAGTTTGACCAACTATGGAATGATTTTCCTACTTTCCAACCGAATGATTTTGCATCTGATACTTGATCATTAAAGTTTGAAGCATAAACATATAATTTTTTAGGAACGCATCCTCTGATTACACAAGTACCACCAACTCTACTATTTTCAATAATACAAACTTTTTTACCTTGGTTTGCCATCAATCTAGCAAAGCGAACTCCCCCTGATCCTGCTCCAATTACAATAAAATCATACACATTTTTCATATTATATTTTTTTTTATATTTTAATTTGTTATAAGTCTACATGCCTTCTTTCGATGTAATAAGCAAAGTTAACCAGCAAGAATTAACAAATGCGATTTCTAATTGTACTAGAGAAATTTCTACAAGATTTGATTTTAAAGGATTACATATCGCTATTGAACCAAACCAAAAAGAAAATTCTATCACAGTTATTGCTCCTGACGATCTTAAGTTAAAACAGGTAAATGAGCTGTTAAAAGGCCATTTAGTGAAAAGAAAAATAGATCCTAGAATATTTGATATACAAAGCGCAGTAGAAGCATCAGGCTCTTCCAAAAGACAAGTAATAAAAATAAAGGAAGGAATCTCTCAAGAATCTGCTAAGAAAATTATTGCAGAAATTAAAAAAAGTAAGATCAAAGTTCAACTTAAAATTCAAGGTGATGAGTTAAGAGCTGATGGAAAAAAAAGAGATGATTTACAAGAAGTTATGCAAGCAATACAGGACATTGATATTGGGCAGCCTGTTGAATTTACTAACTTTAGAGATTGATGAGTAAAAGATATTCCGGCAAATCTGGCAAAGATCGAAACCTAAATAAAAAACCTCAGCTAAGCAAAAAGACTAGGTCAAAGTTAAAACGTAACCAAACAAAAAAATAAATTGAATTTAAAATTGCTTATAGAATTTAATTAGTATACTAAACATTTACTAAATAATGCAAAAAGAAATAAACACACTTTCAAAAAAATTGGCCAAGGCCTTTAATAGCAATCTACTTATTGCACCATTGCCATCTAAATTTTCTAAAAATACTAAAAATGCAAATTTGTTAAGAATTGCATCAGAGAAATTAATTAAAAGTCCTGTAATTGGTTTTAAGGCTGGCGGTACTGGTAAGGCAATGCTTAAAAAATGGAAAGAAAAAGAACCTTTTTATGCATCAATTTTTAAGAAAAATTTACTTAAATCAAACTCATCATTTAAATTATCAAAAAATACCTTTGGTATTGAGTTGGAAGTTTTTTATTTCGTTAAAAAAAATATTCTAGAATCCAAAACTAAAATTACAGAAAAAAATATCGGTAGATATATTGATGGAATGGGACCATGTATTGAACTTGTAGGCTATAGACAAAGAAAAAAAGGTGTGACTTGTCTAGGAGATTTAATGGCTGACTTTGGATGTAATGTAAAATTTGTTATAGGAAAAAAACAAAAATATAAAAAATTAAAGTTTGAAAATCTTGCAACCAAGCTAAGTAATAAAAAAAGCGGCCAAACTGTAGAAGGGAATACTAAAGCGGTTTATGATAGTCCGCTTAAATCATTGGTCTGGTTAATCAATAAAGCAAAAAAAGATAAAGTTACAATCAATAAGAATTTCTACGTATTTACAGGTTCAACTGTTGGTGTCGTACCTATTTTAAAAAAAGGTTTATTTGAGGGTGAAATTAAATCTTTAGGTACAGTTAAAACTACAGTTAAATAAATTATTTTTTAATCTTTCTTTCCTTATCAAACATCAAAGCTAAACGATCAATAATATAATCTGAAGCCTCGAATATATCCTTCGGTTGAAAGTTTTTTGTTTCAGCTGGATTTGTCTTATCATCCAAACTTATGGGGTTCTCAAGTCTCTTTTCAACATTGTCACCCTCTACATATAATAAAATTAAATAGTCTTTGTCTGATGGCGCATCATCATTTCTTATCAAACATTCTCCGCTCTCAGTAATATTATCAATGAACCGAAGTTGTGCCCGTTTTTTTGTAATGTATCTTTTGTTAATCTGAAAAACGATAGATTTCATGTTTCTAGAAAATCTCTCTAACCTCTCTACTAATTTTTGTTTTAGAGCATTTTCAGCTTTTTCAGCCTCTAAAATTACCCGAGCTTCTGCACGAGATTGTTTTCTAATCTCCAGCTCTTCTAATTGTTTTTCTCTTATTTTTGCTCTGTAAGCTTTGTACTTATCTCTGATTAAAGAAAATCTATCTCCAATTTTCCATAAATGATCTCTCAACTTAAAGATTTTTTGTCGTTCTTCCCGCTTAATATCCTTTAGTAATTTAAGTCTAAACTGATCCCTATCTCTTATTTTCTTTTCCTGAAAACGCTGTTCTTGTTGTATTAACTTTTCAAGTCTTAAAATCTCTTTTTTAGTTTTCTTTATTTTAAATTTTTCTAGGAAAATAATTAACTTTATTTTAAATCTTCTTAAAAATTCATTAATCTTAACTTCTAATCTCTCTATATAAGATTGTTTTCCTCGCTTGATATCCTTAAGTAATTGAGTTTTAAATTTTTCTCTATTCTTAGCTTTTTTTTCTTGAAAACGCTTTTCTTGTTTGATTAATTTTTCGAGACTTACAATTTCTTTCTTTATTTTTTTTATTTTTATTTTTTCAATATAAATGATTAATTTAATTTTAGTCTTTCTAAAATATTCATTAATTGTTTCTTTTAATTTTTCAAAAAGATTTGGTTGCGATGGTAATTGTTTGTTTAATATTTTTTTATTTTTCTTTTTTTTAAAAATGACTGTTTTTTTTTTATATAATTGGTTTTTTTTAGACTTCTTTATTTTTTTTGATCTATTCAATTTTTTTAAGTTTTTAAATTTATTTTTTTTCTTTTTTACCTTTGTTTTTTTCCTTTTAATAAGTTTAGTTTTTTTCTTTTTTTTAATTGATTGAGAGCCTCTTTTAGTTGGCTTGTGTCTATTTTTAATTTTTTTTTTCTTTTTAGCCATTCGATGATTTTTGTATCGCTTGCATTAAAGTATCTACTGATTGAGCACCTGATAAGGAGATTTGATCATTGAATACATAAAATGGAACACCTGTAATACCCATTTTTTTTGCTGCAATATCCATATCGTTAATTTTTTTTATGTTTGTCTCTTTAGATAAATATTCATGAATCTCTTTTTCGTTAATGCCATGTTTTTTTCCCAATGAAGTTAACACTATCTCGTCACCAATATCTTTAGTTTTAGAAAAATATAAATGAAACAATTCTGTAATAATCTCATGTTCTAAATTTTTTTCTCTAGCTAGATCTATTAGCAGATGTGATTTGACAGTATTTGGGGTTACTTTAATTTTATCTAATTTGATTTCTAAGTCTTCTTGTTCGCCTTGCATAATCATATTGTCATACATAGGTTTGGCATTTTCTATACTTCCGAATTTAGTTTTTACATAATCTAATCTATTCATTCCTGTACGTGGCATTTGTGGATTCAATTGAAATGGCAAATGTGTAACGGAAGTTGCCGATAAATTTGACTGGCTTAAAGCATCGTCTAATCTCTTTTTGCCAATATAACACCAGCCACAGATGGTGTCTGAAAACATTTTAATTTTCATTTATTTTTTAAATTCTTTAAGTAAACCTTTTGCACTCTCTGCAAATAAATTCGTATCACTGCCTACGGCTACAAAAGTATATCCGCTTTCTACATATTTCTTTGCATAATCTCTTTTACCAGTTAAAATTCCAGCTGGCTTATTGTGCTTTTTACAAAGATCTAATGCGTGGTGAATTAAGTCTTGAACAGCCTGATCTTCGAATTGACCAATTTTACCAATTGAGCCTGAAATATCACTTGGTCCCATAAAAATTCCATCAATCCCTTCTACTTGTGCAATTTCAGGAATATTATCAATTGCAGTTTTTGTTTCACATTGAACTAAAACACAAATTTCTTTTTCGGCCTTCGTATAATAATCGGCAACATGTCCATATCTATTCATTCTTGCAACTGACATAATTCCCCGGATTCCTTTAGGGGGGTATCTTGTAGCCTCCACTGCAGCTTTTGCTTCTTCAACATTTTGAACCATTGGAAACAATATCGTTTGTACTCCCATGTCTAATAATCTCTTAACCATTACAGGCTCATTCCAAGGAACTCTGACAACTGGCTCAGTGTTATAAGCTTCCATTACTTGAAGCTGACTTACGATTTCCTGAATATCATTTGGTGCATGTTCCATATCTAATACAGACCAGTCAAAACCTGTTATAGCAATAATTTCTGATATAGTGTTGTAAGAAAAATTACTCCAAATTCCTATTTGCTTTTTATGATTAAAAATATTTTCTTTAAATTTATTTTTTCTAAGTTCCATGGCTATTTGTTATCTTTCTTTTAAAATTTTATCAAATTTTTTCAAAATATCTTCTTTATTTCCTTTTAACAGACCGTCGAGTATGGACTTATCAATCTTAGGTTGGTTACCCTTTCCCAAACCTTTAAATATTTTTCCTTTTAATGCTTTTTTTATCTTATCTTCAACAGTTTTGAATGTAGTGTAATCAAGCACATCATCAGCTACTTTTCTCACAATATTTACCCCAATCATTTTGGCCACATCTTTAAATTGATTTGCATCTTTTGTAGTTCCTACGTTCAAAAATTCCATATCATTCATTTTTGCAAATTCATTAATTTGATTGTCATTAGAAATTACATGTGCGCTTAAATCACTAATAATTAATTTTTTTATTAAAAGATCTTTATCGATTGGTTTTTGTATATCTTGACCTGATCCAATACTAACCATACCTTCTTTGGCACCCTCAAAAGCTTTCACTAGAAATTTGATTTTATCAATTAGAGTTCCGTTTTGAATTTGAACCTTATACTGAAACTTTATACCCTTAATGCTAACTACCTTCACTTGAACAATGGGTTTGGCTAATGTCTGAAGATCTGTAATAAAAACCAAATCTTTAATTTCCACTAAATTACCCTCGAACCCATCGTTATTTTCGACAATAATATCTTTAAAAGTTAACCGTTCTTTCAAAAAATCTATTTTCAAAGATTTGATTTTGACCGGTCTTTTTGCAAGCTCAGTTGCTTTGCTTTCTATAATAGATCTCGCTATTTCATCAGCCTTATACTCTGTGAAATAATATAACCCACCAATAATTAAAGCTAACAGTACAAATAAAACTCTCATATAAGAAACAAGATAAGACTAATAATCAGAATAATCGGCAAGACAAGTATAAATCCAATTATTTTATTCTTTACAAAAAAATAGTCCAAAACTCCAATTAACAATTTAGTCTTTTTCATTTATGAATTTCTAAAAGTATATCTCTAGCTCTATTAATTTTACTAGCAATCTCATTGTTTCCAGATTTGTCAGGATGGGCATCTTTAATTAATTTTTTATGAGCATTTATAATGTCTTGTTTAGTACAATTTCTTTTTAAACCAAGAATACGATAAGACTCATTTGTCTCTTTAAAAGATGATCCAAACGTTGTGCTAGATCTTGACCTCTTTATTTTTAGGACAGTCGAAATAAATCGATATAAATAAATTAAATTAAAAAAATTAAATAAACTCTTTTTAAGTGCCGCCCCAATTAAAGCAAAAAATGGAACTGATAATAAATATCTTCCAGCAATAACTAATAATACTATCGAAACTATTGATAATAAAATAATTCCAACTTTAAACATTCCAGAAAAAGTTTTTTTTTCCATATTGGCAATTAGCCAAAGGATCCCATATAAGATAAGGAAAACTGTGAAACTTAAAATTACAATATTCATATGAACTTAGTACCTAAATTAAGAAAAGAAAAAAAGC
>CBFHHD010000006.1:20633-36455 GCA_965655605.1 Candidatus Pelagibacteraceae bacterium
TTATAAATATTCATGAAGATGAGCTTTATGATGATTATGCTTGGATTAAGCAAAAGGATTGGCAAACAGTTTTAAAAGATCCATCAAAACTTAACAGAGAGGTTTTAAAATATATTCAAGATGAAAATAAATTTAAAGATTCAAAACTTAATCATTTAAAAGATTTAAAACAGAAAATATTTGATGAACTAAAGGGAAGAATTAAAGATAAAGATTCTTCTGTTCCATTAAAAGATGGTAAATTTAGCTATTATTCAAAATATACTGAAAACTCTGAATATCCACAATTTTTAAGGATATGTAATGAAACTAATAGTGAAGAAATAATTTTAGATGCAAATTTAAAATCAAAAGAATTTAAGTTTTATAATTTAAGTTCGGTAAGCCATAGTGATGATCATAATTATATTGCATATAATGTAGATACGAATGGTAGTGAATATTACGACTTATCAATTGAAGAAATTAAAACAAAAAAAATAATTACAAGTACAATTAAAAATACTACAGGCGATATAGTTTGGCATCCAAATAACAAGATTATCTTTTATACTATGCTTGACGAAAACCATAGGCCCAATAAGGTTTTTGCTCACCATATTGGTAATGACCCATCAAATGATAAATTAATATTTGAAGAAAAGGATCCAGCCTTTTTTTGCTCACCTGATATCAGCCAAAGTAAAAAATATCTGTTTATTCGCTCCGGTGATCATCAAACAAGCGAGTATTGGTACAGTGATGTAACAGATTTTGAAAATTTAAAATGTTTTAAAAAAAGGTCTGAAAAAGAAGAATATGAAATCGATCATGCTGAAAACAAATTTTACATATTAAACAACTCAAATAATTGTAAAAACTTTAAAATCTCAGTAGCAAATGAAAACTCTCCTCATCTTTGGGAAGATTATATTATGTATGACCCAAATAAACTTCTCTTAGATTTTTCAGTATTGAAAAATTGGTTTATTTTATTTCAGAGAGCAAATGGCTTAAACCAAATTCTAGTTACAGATATAAAATCATCAGAACAGCACGTAATAAAATTTGATGATGAAACATATGAGCTGTCACTGTCAGGGCAATATGAATATGATACTGATTTGATTAGAATTTCCTACAGTTCTCCAATAACACCAGCGACAGTTTATGATTATGATTGTAGAAAAAAAGAAAAGATTTTAAAAAAAACACAAGAAATTCCATCAGGTTACAATAAAGAGAATTATGTTTGCGAGAGAATATTAATTAATTCTCATGACAATGAAAAAGTGCCATTAACTATATTTCGTCACAAAAATACTGAGTTAAATGGATCTGCGCCTGTCCTTCTTTACGGTTACGGAAGTTATGGTATTACTATTCCAGACAGTTTTTCGTCTAATAGATTTTCATTAATCGACAGAGGTTTTATCTATGCCATTGCTCACATTAGAGGCGGTCGTGAAAAGGGACAAGAGTGGTACGAAAATGGAAAGCTTATGAAAAAGAAAAATACTTTTTTAGACTTTATATCTTGCGCAGAATATTTGCATAAAAACAATTATACAAAAAAAGGAAATATTATCGCTCAAGGTGGTTCTGCGGGAGGATTGTTAATGGGTTACATTGCAAATGAAAGGCCTGAACTTTTTTCAGGTATCATAGCCCAAGTCCCATTTGTAGATATTTGCAATACTATGCTTGATGAAGATTTACCGCTTACTGTTACTGAGATACCTGAATGGGGCGATTTAAAAAAAAATAAAGAAGCGTACGAATATATTAAAAGCTACTCTCCTTATGACAATGTTAAAAAGCAAGATTACCCAAGTATGCTTATCACTGGTGGGATTACCGATCCAAGAGTTACTTACTGGGAAATGACTAAATGGATTGCAAAAATTAGAGATTTTAAAACAAATGAAAATTTAACACTTCTGGATATGAATATGGATGCAGGTCACAGTGGAGCAAGTGGTCGCTATGATTATTTAAATGAAGTTGCATTAGCTTATATTTTTGCTCTAGAAGTTTCCAAAAAAACTACCTCTTCTTAATTTTTTTTTCTAGCTTATCCCAAAATATTTTTTCTAATTGCGTGCCATTTAATTTATTAATCTCTTGCATACCAGTAGGAGAGGTCACATTAATTTCTGTTAAATAATTTCCAATAATATCTATGCCTGCGAAAAATAATTTATTTTTTTTTAAATAAGGTTTTAATGTTTTGCAAATTTGCTTATCTCTAAAAACGTAGCCTGTTTTTTTAGGAATACCACCAGCATGAAAGTTTGCTTTAATACTACCTCTTTTGGGAATTCTGGCTACTGAACCTACATATTCACCATCTAATAAAATTATTCTTCTGTCGCCTTTATCAATTTCTTTAATATATTTTTGAGCGATAATTGATTCTTGATATTTTTTAATCATTTTAGTTAAAGTTTGATGAACTATAGACGATCCATAATTTATTTTCTTGATACCTTCGCCCCCATTTCCATAAAGAGGCTTTAGAATAACGGTCTTATTTTTTTTAATAAATTTTTTAATCTCAAATATATCTTGAGATATTAGGGTGTCTGGGATCAATTTTTTAAAATTAAACATCGATAGTTTCTCTGGGTTATTTCTAATTTCAGTAGGATTATTTACAATTAAAACATTTTTGTTAATCATTTCTAAGAAGTAAGTTGCTGTTATATACTCCATATTAAATGGCGGGTCTTGTCTTACTAAAATACAATTAAATTTATTTAAACTAATAGTGATTTGTCTTTCTTTTTTGAATTTTTTTTTTTCTTTATCTAAAATTTTAAAGTAGCAACCCTTTGCTATAACTTGATTATTTCTTATCGAAATATCATTAGGCAAGTAATGAAAGGTTTTATATCCTCTCAATTGAGCTTCCTTCGCAATCAAATAGGTACTATCCTCTGCTGGATTAATCTTTTCAAAAGAATCCATTTGAATAGCTATATTAAAACGCTTTTTCATCAAAAATTAAGTTTAAATTATCTTTGTATTTATCTTCAAAATCTTGAATTAGTAAATCAGATAAATTTTTATTATTTTTTATAAAATCTTTTAAATCGCTTAAAAAGATACTTTCATCATCATTATTAGAGTTAAGATGTTCTCTTCTTTCTAGACCTTTCTGCGATAGTTCTAAAAAAAAATTTGCATGCTCGTTTAGATTTTTATTATATAGGTTTGCCTTGAACCCAATTTTACCAGCTTCGATATAAGCATTATTTACATCTTCAAAAGTCCAATTTTTAAAAATTTCATAACATTCATTTAGAACTTCGTTATCATACAAAATACCTGTCCAAAATGCTGGGATAGAACATATGCCCGACCAAGAACAAGAATCTGCAGCTCTAATTTCTAAGTATTGTTTTAATCTTACTTCTGTAAAAATTGTAGAAAGGTGATTGGCCCAATCGTTTATGTTAGCTATTTCATTATTAACTTCTTTGAGCTCTCCATTCATAAAATTTTTAAAATTTTTTCCTGAACAATCAATTGTATTGTCTGCTCTACTTACAAAATACATTGGTACATTCAAAGCATAGTCACAATACTGCTCGTAGGAATTTTTCTTATCAAAAAAGAAAGGTAATAATCCAGATCTATCATTATCTGTATTCTGCCAAATATGAGTTCTATAACCTATATGACCATTTAGTTTCCCCTCTAATATAGGTGAGTTGGAAAATAAGGAAATGGCAATTGGCGTCAAACAACTTGCAACTTTGGTTTTTTTTCTAAAATCTTCTTCAGATGAAAAATCAAAGTTAACCTGGGTTGCAGCAGTTCTGTGCATCATATCCAACCCTAGAGTTCCAACTTTCGGCATATAATTTCTCATAATTTTATATCTATGTTTTGGCAGTTTATGAATGCTTTTAAATTTTAGATTGGGTATCAGTCCAATCCCAATAATTCCAAGACCTAGTTTTGAACAAGCTTCTTTCAACTCTTTTAAATATAAATTTACTTCTTTGCATGTTTCATGAATATTTTTTGTAGGCGCTCCTGATAATTCTATTTGCAAACCCGGTTCTAGAGTAATGCTTAAATTACCCTTTTTTAAACCAATTAAATTTTCACCTTCAAGGATCTCTTCCCATTGGTTTTGTTTAAGTATTTGGAATATGCCTAAGATACCTTTGTCACTATAATCAACTGCTTCTTTGGTTTCTAGATTAAAAATGAATTTTTCATGCTCTGTCCCAATTCTAAAATTTTTCTTAGATTTTTCACCATCTTTAAAATAATTAATAAGATTTTCTTTACTGAGCATTTGAATTTCAATCTACTCTAGAAATAGTTCAATACAAATAAAAAAGTCCACACTAATTTTTTATTTTAGGCAAATTTTTTTCAAATCAGAATATATCTAAAAGCGGAGGTTTAAATGTTTGAAAAATATTTTGAATTTGAAAAACACAAAACAGATTTAAGAACTGAGATCATTGCTGGTGTGACTACTTTTTTAACTATGGCATATATTATGTTTTTAAATCCTATCATTTTAAAAGATGGCGGGTTTGATTTTGGTGGAGTCTATACCGCTACTATTCTGGCATCGGCTATAGCTTGCTTCATCATGGCTTTTTATGGAAAGACTTGGCCAGTTGGTTTGGCTCCTGGCATGGGTTTAAATGCCTTTATTGCTTATGGAGTATGTAAAGGTATGGGGTATTCACCCGACCAAGCACTTGGAGCTGTGTTAGTTGCTGGAATTTTGTTTTTAGTAATATCACTAACACCTATTAGAGCATGGATAATTAACTCAATACCAAAAAGTTTAAAATTAGGTATTGGAGCAGGAATAGGATTGTTTCTTGCAATTATAGGAATGGAGATAATGGGTATAACTGTTGATCACCCTGTAACCTTGGTAACTATTGGTAATCTAAAAGATCCAATTGTAATTCTTGCTTGCTTAGCTTTTGTTTCGATGATTGTCTTAGAAAAACTAAAGATTAAAGGAAATATCATTATTGGTATTTTAGCATTCTCTATAATTGCCTGGATAGCTGGGCTTTCAAAATTTAATGGTGTTGTAGGTTCAATACCACCAATGACACATCTGCTTACTTTTGATTTATCAGCAGGTCTAACTGCGGGTATGGTCACTGTAGTCTTTACTTTATTTTTTGTAGACTTTTTTGATACAGCTGGAACCTTAACATCTGTTGCTAACGTTGCAGGAAAGGTAGACTCAAAAGGGAATGTAAAAGATATCAATAAAGCCATGCTTTCAGATAGCGTGGGCACTGTCGCTGGTTCATTAATGGGAACAACAACAGTAACAAGTTATATTGAGTCTGGCGCAGGTATAAAAGCAGGTGGAAAAACTGGAATGACATCACTAGTTATTGGTGCACTCTTTTTAGCTTGTTTATTTTTTGCGCCACTTGCTACTTCCTTACCAAAACAAATAGATGGTGCAGCTTTAGTATATGTATCAATTTTATTCGTTAGAAATATTACTGATATTGAATGGGAAGATATTTCAGAAGCTGGTCCAGCAGTACTAGCAATGATTGCAATGCCACTAACTTATAGTATCAGCAATGGTATTGCTTTAGCTTTCTTGTCATACGCAATGATAAAAATAGCTAGCGGTAAGGCTAACACTGTTAACCCTGCTATTTGGGTTGTTGCAGTTTTAAGCTTTATTAGTTTCGCAATTGCTTAGGATTAGATAAATCACTAGGGATAACGTCCCTAGTGATTTTTTTTTATATCTTCAATTCTTATTTCTTCGTATTTTTCAAAAGGTTGTACAATCCAAGGGCTATCATCGAGCCTTCTAGCACAATAATCGGGCTCAAAAGTTGATTGTAATTTTTTCCATAAAATAGCAGTTCTAATTTCCTTAATATTACCTCTCATAGGTCTGTAACTTTGTAACCATTCAATACTTTTTTTTAAAGTTACTCCGGTATCAGATAAGTCATCACACAATAAAATATTTCCACCTAAAGTATGGGCTGTAGAACATAGTTCTCTTGAGAAAATAATTTTACCTTGTTGGTTTTCAATTTCTTCACCAGAGTATGATTCAACTGCCATATAAGCACATTTGACTTTAAAAATTCTGCTAAGAACATCAATGATAGGGGCACCACCTCGTGTAATTCCTATTAATAAATCTACCTTAAATCCTGACTCATGAACTTGAATAGCTAATTTTTCCACTGTATGGTTGTATTCATCCCAGTTAACTATTAATTTATTTTCCATATAACGTTAATAATTTATTTTAAGGAGATGTAAATGAAAGGTTATTGGATTGCACTTTATAAAAAAATTGAAAACCAAGAAAATTTAAAAAAATATGCTGAAGCTGCTACACCAGTCATCAAGGCCTATGGTGGAAAAGCTCTGGTAAGAGGTGGTGATCATAAAAAATTAGAAGGTGAAAACTTTACAAGAATTGTTATCTGGGAATTTCCAAGCTTTGAAAAGGCAAACGAATGTCATGACTCCAAGGAGTATTTAAAAGCATGGTCTTACGCAAAAGATACCACTGAAAGAGATTTAATGATTGCAAAGGAATTTAGTAGCTAACAGGAACAGGATCAATGCTACGCCACATGTACCAAGTTGCGACAGTACAATAAGGAGACCATTTTTTTTTGTATTTTTCTAAATCTTTAAGTGATGGCGGATAACTAGTTTTATAGTTTACGGATATAGCTCTAAGTAAGCCAATATCTTGAACGGGATAAATATTAGGTCTTAATTGATTAAAAAATAAAAACATTTCAGCAGTCCATTTACCTATACCCTTAACCTGACTTAAATATTTTATAGCGTCGTTATCTTCCATTTTTTTTAATTTCTTAATATCAATTTCTTTACTTTTAAACTTCTCCGCTAATATTTTTAAATACGTAATTTTTTGTCTAGATAAACCGCAACTTGCAAGTTGTTGAGTTGTTAATTTTAATACATTTTCTGGTTTAATTTTCTTTGATTTTAATTCAAATTTCTTCCATACAGCATTGGCTGCTTGGACAGATATTTGCTGGCCTACAATAGATTTGCATAGAGAGAAAAACGGGTCTTTTCTGCTCTTTAGATAGTCAGGATATTTTAAAATTAACTTACCTAATTTTTTATCTTTTTTTGTAAGGTATTTTTTTGCCTCCTCCCAGTACTTTGGTTTTGTCATTTTATAATTGCCTCACAATTGTAGATTTAATTTTTTTAGCTGCTTCTCTCTTAAATATCACAAAGCTACTAATAATAATTAAGCTTGCTCCAGCAATTGTTAAATAGGATAATTTTTCATTAAAAATAAACATTCCAGCTAAAATGGCAAAAACTAAGCTTAAATATTTGATAGGTGTTACCAACGATACATCTGCTTCTCTTATTGATTTTGTTAAAAATATATTTCCAACTGAACCTGAAAGGCCAATTAATATTAAATAAAAGATATCTTGAGATCTTATTTCTATCCATCCAAAATAAGCAGATACTGTTCCAAAAAAAATCAAAACAAATGTAAAATATAAAGCAATTAAATAGTCGGGCTCTGTTTTTGAAAGTTTCTTTATTGCAATTGATATAGTTGCAAAACCTAAACAAAATAAAATTGGAAATAAAGAATAATAAGTAAACATTTCAGTGCCTGGTTTCAAAACTATCACTACGCCTGTCATGCCTAAAATTATAGCAAACCACCTAAAAAACCTTACGACTTCTCCAAGAAATAGAATAGAAAAAATGGTTGCGAATATTGGTGCTGCAAAACTAAGCGTAATTGCATCTGCGATTGGTAAAAATTTTAAACCTAAATACAAAAATGTCATTGCGAAAGCTCCACCAAATGCTCTTACAAAATGTAGCTTGATTTTTTGAGTTTCAAATAAGTTATTAAGTCTATCTTTAGGAATAATGAATAAAATAGGTATCAATCCAAAAAGGCCTCTAAAAAAAATCAATTGTCCAGTCGGATAATAGTCTGACAGTAATTTGACCAAAATATCCATAATTGAAAAGCTAATCACACTTAAAATCATATAAATAATGCCTAATTGATTTTTACTAACCATAGAATTTTAGTATCATGATAATAAGAAAAATAAATGAATATAGTTGATAGCAATTGGTTAAATAAAAACATTAACGATAAGGATATTAAAATCCTGGATTGTTCGTGGCACCTTCCTAATACAAGTCGCGACGGCAGGAGTGAGTTTCTTAACGAGAGAATTCCAAGTTCAATTTTTTTTGATATTGATTTTTTTTCTGATCAAGATTCAGAATATCCTCATATGCTAAGCGATAAAAAAACTTTCTCACATAAAATGAGTATGCTTGGTCTTGAAAACAAAGATCATATTATATGTTATGACTCAATTGGTATTTTTTCTGCTGCTAGAGCGTCTTGGACGATTGGTCAGTATGGTCATGAAAAAGTTTCAATTCTTGATGGAGGATTGAGAAAGTGGAAAATTGATGAATTTAAAATAGAAAAGGGAGACTGTAAAACTTTGTCTAAATCTAACTACATTGCAAGTAAAGAACCAGATGACGTAGTTAATTTTGAAGATATAAAAATAAATATTATTAAAAATAAATTCCAATTAATTGATGCTCGACCTAAAGGTAGATACGAAGGAACTGATCCTGAACCAAGGGCTGAACTAAAGAGTGGCCACATCGAAAAAAGTAGAAATATTCCTTTTTCATATTTGATAAATGAAAAAACCGGCTGTCTCAAAAATGATGAAGAGTTAAAAAAAATATTTAATGAACATGATATTAAAGGTTCAGAAAATGCAGTGTTCTCATGTGGTTCAGGTGTTGCTGCAACTGTTGTGGGGATGGCCTACAAAAAGATTTTTAACAAAAATTTTAAAATTTATGACGGTTCATGGACAGAATGGGCTTTAAAAAATAAAATTTTAAAATAGTTTTAATAATAGTTCTGGTTTTTGTTGACATAATTCAAGTTTAGCTATTCAACCTCTATGCGAACAATTTCTCAAATGGTATTATGAAAAGCAAAATGACAACCAAAAAAAGGCTAATAATAATACTTAGTATTATCGCTTTCATTATAACTTCAGTAATAATTGCAAGAGCAGTCGTATCAAATATCGTCACAAAAAAAATTAAAGAAGCTAGAGCCAGACCAATTGGCATAATTGCAATTAGGGTTGATAGAACAAGTTTTTTTGAAAAGATAGAAACATTTGGTACAGCTATTGCAAATAGAACTTTTTCTATTCGTATTAAGAAAAGCGAACTTATCAGCTCAATCAACTTTGATGAATATCCCTCAGTTAAAAAAGGAGATATTATCGCAAAATTAAATTCACAAACCATCGTTGCCCCTTTCAATGGCAAAGTTGGAAAAAGAGAAATTACTCCAGGAATACTAGGGGGTGATGAATCAATCACCGCAACATTGGATGATATAGAAATACTTAAAGTAGATATTAAAGTACCTGAAAACTATCTTGGGATTTTAAAACAGGGATTAAAAATTGAAGCAAGCTCTTCTGCGTTTGATGAAAAATTTACTGGTAGCATACAAACAATTAGCTCCCGTGTGGATCCCACTACACGTTCCATATTAGTACAAGCAAAAATAAACAACCCCGCTCAAAAAATTATACCTGGCATGTTACTAAATATAAGTTTGATTTTTAATGAAACAGACTCGTTGGGCATACCCGAGGAGGCACTTGTTATTCAAGGCTCGGATAAATTTGTATATGTTATTGAGGACAAGAAATTAAAGAAACAAGCTGTATCTATTGGTAAAAGAAATTTTGGTAAAGTGGAAATTTTATCAGGACTAGATGAGGGTCAAGCTATCCTTGCAGAAGGGACAAACAAAGCCAGACCTGGGAAAAGAGTTAAAATTATTAAATATCGATAATGTTTTTAACAGAGCTATCAATTAAAAGACCCGTAGTTGCATCAGTGATGAGTCTTGTACTTGTTATATTTGGAGTTGTGACTTTTAATGAAATACCTTTAAGGGAGTTACCTGATGTAGAAACGGCAAAAGTAAACGTACGTACAGATTACAATGGCGCTTCTGCAAAAATAATTGATACACAAATTACACAAAAAATTGAAGAACGTGTTGGTGGTACGCCTGGTTTAGTAACTATAGACTCTACCAGTCAAGATGAAAGATCTTCAATAAATTTAGAATTTGATCTTGGGGTTGATTTAGATGTGGCCGCGAATGATGTAAGGGATCGTATAGCTCGTATTGTTGATGACTTACCTGAGCAGGCAGAACCTCCTCAAGTATTTAAAGCATCTGCTGCAAGAACAACTACAATGTGGCTTGCATTTCAAAGCTCTAGAATGACTGATTTAGAACTTACAGATTATGCTGATCGTTATTTAAAAGATGAATTTGCAAATGTTGCAGGTGTAGGGCTTATTAGATTAGGAGGAGAAAGAGAGTTTTCCTTGAGGCTATGGTTAGACCCTGTGGCAATGGCAGCAAGAGATATAACAACAGATGAATTAGAAAATATACTTAGAAAAGAAAACGTAGAATTTCCAGCTGGTAAAGTTGAGTCCAAAAATATTGAATTAGTTATAAAAGTTGAAAAAGCTTACCAAAATCTAAATGATTACAAAGAATTAATATTAAAAAGAGCTCCAGATGGATCGATCATTAAGCTTAAAGACATAGCAAGAGTTGAGTTTGGTGCTTTAAATACCAACACTTTATTTAAAGGAAATGGAAACCAGACTGTTGGAATTGGAATTTATCAACAATCTACTGCAAACACAATTGAGGTGGCTACAAAAGTTAAGGAAAAGATTGCCCAACTACAACCCAGTTTACCTGAAGGGTCATCTCTGTCTGTTTCCTTTGACAGGTCTCGATATATTGAGGCTGCAATATTTGAAGTCTACAAAACTTTATTTATTGCTGTCATTTTGGTTATCATTATTATTTATCTATTCTTAGGAAATTTAACGGGCGTTATAATCCCTGCAGTGACAATTCCCGTTGGAATTATCTCAACGTTTTTGGCAATATACATTGCGGGTTTTACCTTGAATCTTTTCACTTTAATGGCGTTAGTTTTAGCAATTGGTATCGTGGTTGATGATGCCATTGTAATGGGTGAAAATATTTCAAGAAGACTTGATAAAGGTGAAACTAATTTAGTTGCAGCTTACAGAGGATCCAAACAAGTAGCTTTTGCAATCATAGCAACAACTGTTGTTTTGGTTTCTGTTTTTATGCCCCTAATTTTTATCAAAGGATTAATTGGTAAATTATTTATGGAGATGGCTGTAACATTGTCTTTTGCAGTATGTATCTCAAGCTTTGTAGCACTTACAGTCTCACCAATGCTTGGGTCAAAATTTTTAAAATCAAAAAAAAGTAAGTCAAAAATAATTGTAAAATTTAATGAATATTTTAAAATTTGTGAAAATGGCTATAGCGAAACCTTAAAGCAAGTTTTAGATCAGAGAAAATATATATATGTTTTTTTAGGTGGTGTAATCTTACTAACAACTTTTCTATTCTCAATCACAAAAAAAGAGCTGCTTCCAAAAGAGGATAGGGGAGTATTTTTTGTAATCGTAAAGGCACCAGAAGGATCTGGATTTAATTATACTGCAAAAAAAGCTCAGCAAATTGAAGATAATTTTTTGCCTGAAGTTGGCAAAGGAGAGATAAGAAGGCTGCTTTTACGAGTGCCTGGTTTTGGAAAAAGTAGTAAACAATCAAATTCTGCATTTATTATTGTGCTTCTTGAAAATTGGAGTGATCGTAAAAGATCTGGGCAACAAATTTTACGCTCATCTTTTGGAAAAATTATGAAAGTTCCTGGAATTATTGCCTTTCCAGTAATGCCACAATCAATACGTTCTGGTGGCGTGGAAAAACCAGTGCAATTTGTGTTGCTGGGTAATACCTATGAAAAATTAGAGCAGTGGAAAGAAATATTAAAAAAAGAGGCAAGAAAAAATCCAAATTTAGTAAGTATAGAAGATGATTACAAACTCAATAAGCCAGAATTAAAAGTTGAAATTAATAATAAAAAAGCTGCTGATCTAGGCCTAAGCATTGAGTCTATTGGAAGATCAATAGAAACGATGTTTGGTTCAAGACGTGTTACCAAGTTTACAAAAGAAGGCAAAGAATACTCGATTGTTCTACAAAGCAGTCTTCAAAATAGGCAAGAGCCAACTAATTTAAATAAATTATATGTTAGATCTTCTATAACAGGTAAATTAATACCTCTTTCAAATATAGTAACTATTTCAGAAAGTGCCACAGCTCCATTCTTAAGTCGCTATAACAGACAAAGAGCGGTAACAATTACAGCAAGAATTGTAGGAAATTATTCTCTTGATGATGCACTAAAATTTTTAGAAAAAATTGTAAAGGATAAACTGCCTGATGATGTTCGTATTGGATACAAAGGAGAATCTGAAGAATATAAAAAAACAAATGTTGGGCTTTATTTAATTTTTGCATTAGCTTTACTGACTGCCTATTTGTCAATGGCAGCACAATTCGAAAGCTGGAGACATCCACTTACAATAATGGTCAGTGTTCCATTTGCGATTTTTGGTGGTGTCATAGGGCTACTTGTTGCAGGTAGCTCACTAAATATTTATAGCCAAATCGGTTTAATTATTTTGATAGGGTTGTCAGCTAAAAATGGAATATTAATAGTTGAGTTTGCAAATCAAATAAGGTCCGAAGGTAAAGATATTCTGAACTCAGTATTACAGGCTGCTAAGCTTAGATTTAGACCGATTCTTATGACATCATTATCTACAATTGTTGGTGTGATACCACTTATAATTGGAAGTGGTCCAGGAGAAGCGAGTAGACTAACAATTGGTATTGTAATTTTTATGGGTATGATTTTTACTACTTTCTTCACACTTTACATCATACCTGTTGTTTATTTAGCAATTGGAAAAAGTACTGTTCCGATTGACTCAATTGAAAAACAATTAAAAAAAGAACTTAGGTCTTCTTAAAAAAAAAATTAGAGCTACACAAACTCCAGCTAAATTCATCACCAAATCTAAATTTTCATAAAACCTATTTGGTATTATAATATGTAAAATTTCCATTGTAGTTGCAAAAATTCCTAAAAATATAAAAATTGATAAAATTTTAAACTTACTTTGGTAAGAAAAATATCCTGTTATTGCGAGAATAAAATATGCAACAAAATGACTAATTTTATCACCACCCGGATAAGTCGTAGGGTCTCCTTTAATTAACAATCCAATTAAATTTCCAGGGTAAATAGAAATTAAAAAGATACTAAATATCAATGAAACAAAAAGATAACGA
The DNA here is from genome assembly GCA_965655605.1 of Candidatus Pelagibacteraceae bacterium. Taxonomy (GTDB): domain Bacteria; phylum Pseudomonadota; class Alphaproteobacteria; order Pelagibacterales; family Pelagibacteraceae; genus HIMB114. The sequence goes on from CBFHHD010000006.1 coordinate 33,958, forward strand.
CTAATTATTATGAGTTTTGTTTTATCCATTTTAAAAAATCTCTAGAACCAGTTTCTACATTAAAAAAAAGTATTGCTGGGCATTCATATGAATGATTACTTTTAATTGTTTGAATAATCTTTTTTACATTTTTTTTTTGAGTTTTTCCTAGTAGCAATATTTCCTTATTAATTGCAATTTTATCATTCCAGTTAAATATAGAATGAATGTTAGATATTATATTAGTACACGCAACTAACTTATCTTTGACTAATATTTTGCCCAATTTTCTTGCTTCTACTGTCGAACCGCACATAACATAAAGTAATTTATAATTGCTCATTTATATAATTTGTCATATTAAAAGTTTTTTAATGATAAATCTAATCTTAATCAGACATGGGCAAAGCCAATGGAACTTGGAAAACCGTTTTACCGGCTGGTATGATGCAGATTTAACTGATCATGGTATAAGTGAAGCAAAGCAAGCTGGGCTGCTAATTAAAGGCTTAAATATAAATTTTAATTATAGCTTCACATCATTTCAAAAAAGGGCTATCAAAACTTTAGAGACTGCACTTAACAGTTCCGAACTGGAGATTCCCAATATCACTAAAGCTTGGCAATTAAACGAAAGGCACTATGGAGGTCTGCAGGGTTTAAATAAAGATGAAACTGCAAAAAAGCATGGCATTGAACAAGTAATGATATGGAGAAGAAGTTACAATATCCCTCCACCACCTTTAGATCGCAATGATCCAAATCATCCTGCAAATTCAGAAATATACAAGTCTATAGACCCCAAACTTATCCCAGATGCAGAGTCACTTAAAGATACATATAACCGTACAGTACCTTACTATTTAAAAAATATTGAACCACTTCTTAAAAAAGGTGAAAACATTTTAATTTCTGCACACGGCAACAGTTTAAGGGCACTGTGTAAGAAAATTTTTAATATCTCTGATGAAATGATTACAAAACTTGAAATTCCAACGGGTAACCCCATTCAAATTTTATTAGATCAAGAACTAAATGTTACAAGTTATAAATATTTAGACCATTCAAGAGCCAAAGAATTTATAGTTAATAAATAATTTTCTCTTTCTTAAGATTTTCGTAAACTTCAAGGTTCGTTGCATGGTAAAATTTTCCTTTGTAAACATTCCCAGTAATCTTTTTGAGTGTAATTAAATTATCCCAAATTTCTCTAATTGAAAAAGGTCTAACAGATTGGTTATTTAACAAACTAGAATGTAAGATTTGTAATCCAGTATAAATAAACTTTTTTTCATTAACTAAATAATTATCAATAATATCAAAATCTAATGATAGGTTTTGATCAAAGCTTTGTTCCTTCATCGCTAGTAACAGACCAGCTGATAAATTATTTTCTACAATATTATTATATAGATCTTTAATACATGGAATATAACTTTGTTGCCAGATGGTATCCGAGTTTAATACGAAAAAATACTCACTATCAAAATAATCTTTAGCATTTATGATAGCGCCACCTGTATCTAATATTACCTCTTCATCAAATATCTTAATAAATGGATATTTTTTTTGAAAAAAATCATAAACTTTGTTTTTCAAATAGTGAGCATTTATTGCAATATTATTAACGCCAAGATCGTGTAAAACCTTGATAGAGTATTCTACTAATGCAAAATCTTCAATTCGTAAAAGAGGCTTTGGTACCTCTTTTGTAAGGGGCATCAATCTTTTTCCAAAACCGGCACATAAAATTAAACCTTTTTTTATTTCCATTTTTTATTTTTTATTTTCCGATTAAAATTTTTTTTAAAAATAATATTTAAGTTCTTTAAACTTGAATGCATGAGCCTGCGATCTATTAATTTCCAAGTATAGTTAAGATATTTTAAATATTTTTCTTTCTTATCTCTGCGATAAAGCCTCACAAAAATACCTAAAATCTTGAGCAATCTTTGAATGCTTAATATATGAAAGTGTTCAGAAAAATCTTTATCTAAATTAGGGCTTTTTTTTATATAGTAATTAAATATTGCGTCTTGATCACTTTTTTTGATATTTAACCTTACATCATCAATTAATGAAGCCAGATCGTAAGCTCGATGTCCAATAACTGCATCCTGTGTATCAATTAATGAAATTTTTTTTTTATACATCATAAGATTTTCTAAATGAAAATCTCTATGTACAAAAAATTTATTTTTTTTAACAACATTGGATAACAGAGGTGACAATATTTTATTTATTTGTAACTTGAACTCTTTAACTTTTTTTTGATTAAAGAATTCTGGTAAGTACCAATCATAAAATAAATTCAACTCTTTTTGTAATAAATTTTTTGAATAAATTGGAATAAAGGATTTAGTTTTAATTTTTTGTAACTCTACTAACTGATCAATAACTATTTTAAAAATATTTATTGGTTTTTTATTTTGTTTTACTAATAATTTTAAAGACTTGTCACCTAAGTCTTCGGTGATTATATAATTTTTTTTAATATTTTTTGTAAAAGTTTTTGGTAC